>CAZGZM010000121.1:0-6979 GCA_964529955.1 uncultured Thermotogaceae bacterium | reverse complement strand
TCTAAATCAAAGAGTTCAACATCATTGTTTTCAAACAATTCATCAAATGTTTCAGGCATATTGAAATTAAATGGAGAAAAATATCTGGCAAATTTGTATCTCTCATTTATCAAACCCCTCACAAACCCTCTCTTTGAAAAATCTATTTTCATTTCAATAATTTCACCCTTTTCATTGACTTTTCCTTTCATACCACTATCCAACATTGAAATCATTTCAAAACAAAATAAAGCTCCTTCTCTTATTTCTTCTTTTTCACCATTAATTAATTCTAGTATGCTATTTCCAGCTAACCCTTCCGATATTGCTTCTTTTCTTTCATCACTTATATTTGTCATATCTATGAAAGTAGTAGTCATATCAAAATGACTGGTTAATTTGTCAATTCGATTCCCTCCGGAATACTCTGGATGATATATAACTAAAGGAACGTGGATGTTGTAATCATACATAAATCCGCCTTTACCTCTAAGTCCATGAGCACCCATCATTTCTCCATGATCACTGGTAAAAATTATTATTGTATTTTCATAAATTCCAATGTTATACAATTCTTCCAAAAAATTCAGCAAATGATTATCACTATCTTGTAAGCAGTTGTAATAGTAGTCTCTGAAACGTTCCCACCTTTCTTCTTCAGATGGAATTGTTCCTACTCTTCTATTCCATAATAAATAGTATTCCATGTGAGCTTGAACTCTTCCCGGTGTATCTATAGGCTCGTTCCACGAAATTGGAATCCCAGTATCTTTGTAAGTGTTACTATATATCTTATTTTCAGGAGCTCTATTTATTTCTAAAGAAAGATTTTCATTCCATTGAACGTTTTCTCCCTTTTTATCAGTATTGAAATACATTATATCGTGAGGATTAACCAAATTTACAGCTAGGAAGAAAGATTTACCATCGTTATTTAAAGAAGCTCCTGTAGAATGCAGCCATCTTATTGCATCACCAACTACATAAGAATCATCTGAATATCCCTCATAATTACCTCCCGCAAGATCTCCCATGAGATTCCAGTCTGAAAAACCATGCGGTTCAAGATCGTTATTTTTTTGCATTTCTGGGGTGGTGTGATCTGTGAAAATGCCTTCTTCACCCATATGATACTTTCCCTTGTAGGCTGTGTAGAATCCAGCTTCTCTCAATCTGTCTCCAACAGTTATGATTTCTTCAGACAGCGCATCTTGCCAGGGATAATCAGTATTGTCTATCATTTTTGTATCGCATATGTGTGTTCCAGTGTAAATTACTGAACGTGAAGAAGTAGACATATTAGCACATGCATAATGATTTTCAAAAGTCGTACCTATTTCTTCAAGAAATTCTCTGGCTCTAAAATTTGTTCCATATGGATATTCCCTAAAATAGCGTTGCTGATCAACAGTTATGAATATAATATTGTAGTTTCCATCTTCATTTGTTGCAGGTTTTAAGTTTGTAATAATATTCTTTTTTATTTCCTCAATAGTTTTTTGAGAAAAAAGAAAACTACTGACTAACAAACAAAAAAGCAAAGTAAAAAGTATTCTTTGATTAAATTTCATTTTAACCTCCTAATTCTTTTAAAAAATTTTATTAAAGAAATAGCTAATTCAAAATTTTGATATTATTGTTTTTAATATAAAATACTTAATCTATTTCAAATATATCATATATCAGTATTATACAATGTATTTATATTAATAATTTTTTAAAAATACTGTGAAAAATAGGCGCTTAAGAAAAAAAGATAACAAAAAAAATTAAGCAAAATCTGGAAAGATATCAAAAACAAAGCAGAATTAGAAAATGACAAAAAAATTGTACAATTTTATTTTAATTATTAGTGCCTTGTAATGGTAGTTATTTTATGATTCCTAAGTTTTGAATTTGAAAAAGAGAATATTTCTTTAAATGGTTTACATTTTCTTTGTATTTTAAACTTACCATATATATCTTAAGCATATTACAAGCTTTTTTTAGCCTTGTATAAAGACCATTTTTCTTGTTCAATCTTGTTTAATTCATCATATCACTCAATTTGACCTCTGGGTGATGATATCTTTTCCCACTTCTTGTTCCATCTCTAAATTGGATAGAATTTTGAGGGCACCACTGGAGGCAAGCAAAGCATTGTTCGCAGTTATGAAGCCAAATAGGTTTCTTATCTTTCATCTGAATATTGTTCACAGGACAAATTTTCCTGCATGTTTCACATCCAATACAGTTCTCATCTACATGAAAACCATAATCAAATAATTGAACAGCTCTAAGCATTGAAAGATCTGTTTTTCCTTTATAACCAGAAATCTTTAACCAAGATTTCTTTTGTATAGTATTTCTAAGATTTAGGAAATCGAGTGCATTTTCAATAAAAACTGAATCCTTTTCAATATCTCCCTCTTTCTTTTCTTTTACGTATTCATAAATCTCGTAAATTCTATTTTCACATTCTTCAAATAATTCTTTCTGGACTTTATCAGTCGGAGGATTCAATTTAAAGGAACGGAAAAATCCTTTTATTTTAAAGGATGGAAATATATAGTTATAGGGCATTTTAATACCAAACCCTCCCTTTAGAAGCAAATTAGATTCAGATAGTATTTTTTTAAACTTTAAAAGAGAAAGCCCAGCCGCTCCTCCAAAGTTACATACAGCAAAAATATATTTTTTTTCAAAGCCTTCCAGTTTATTTACAAATCTTTCAACTATATAGGGATAAAGATGATTATAAACAGGAAAGACAATTCCAATAGTATCTGCAGAACTGGTTATTCTTTCCATATTTATTATTGATGGAATGGAAGTATATTTGCCTTTAAATAATACAGATAATTTTTTTGCTATTATTAATGAATTTCCAGTACCTGAAAAATAGTAAATTTCAGTCATAGATACTCCTTTTAATTTTACCAAAATTTATTTACTCCACACGTTCTTTATTTTATGTCAAAAAAAGCTTTATAAGAGTAACAATCTTTGTTAAAGTTTCCAATAATATCAAAAATCAAAAAAGAGCATATAAAACATAATAACCAACTTAATTCGAAGTAACTATATCAAATTCACGTTCTAGAGGTCCTTGAAATGAATCATTATTATCTGTTCTTATTACCTCAATTCTTCCTGATAGATTAACAGTTGTGTCCTCTGATAATTCAATTTCTTCAAATTTCAATCTATCTGGTAATTGAGGATCATCTTTAGTTCTTTCTATATCACGTGAAATCAAAATATATTGTTTACCTAGAGGACTCTAACTATAAGTTTTATTTTATTTCCAGAATTAAAGGTGACTTCATGATACTTCTCAAGTATAGATTTGTGCAAAAGTTCGCTGTCGTCTATATATTGACCAAAATCAATTATTTTAGTAACGTTTAAAAACTGTTTTCCAAAGATAAGGCTTTCATTATAATGATTGGTTTTTGTACAATCCGGAGATTTGATAAACCTTGCACTATCAGATACTCCTTCTCGTACACTATCATTTTTAACCCACAACAAAGGGATATTTAATGCTGTAAACTCTTCGTAAGTAAATTCAGTACTTAACCATACTCTTTTCTATACTAAATCTATGACCTCATAACCTACTTTTTGATTTACATCATTATTTTTTACAATCACAGATGGACCATCTTTAACTAATGTTTTTAATCCAAAAGGAGTAGTAACTACATAAAAAATAACAATTGGAATCACCAGAACACTAAAACCTATAAATAAATTTTTTTTCATAATCTTCTCCTAATTTCTATTATAAAATTTTATCATAGTAATTTTGATTTAAAAAAGAGCATAATAAGCATACAGATTTCTTCGAAAAAAGTCTAAATAATTATGTCTTATTTATTTTGAGAGCCTTCTATTCAATTACCTTTAGAATATTTTCATATGGATTTGAAAATATAAAAAAATAGTGTTCTCATTTATCATAAACATGAGGGCATAGGATCAAATGCTTTAGAAATGTTTTTTACTATGAAGATACTTTAAGACCACTTTAAAAAGATTTTTTTCATTTATGGAGAGTTATCCTGATATTTGTAAGTATTACATACCCTAATTTTATCTTATTCTAAGAATGTGATCTTTCTTTTTTAATATTTTTAAATATTTAGAGCTATATCTACTCACTTCTCTTTTGAGGGGCTTTTGAAGGAGTTATAGACATCGTACATCATTAGTCGCATAAGTTTGTCTCTGAATTCTTCGTCTTTGAGTATTCTTCCATAGAAGTCATGATTTTTTTCATATTCTTTTACAACTCCGTCTGTGAATTCCTTTTCGAAGGCGTACTGGAATGTCTGCATTGTGTTGTTTTCAGCTTTGATTTTCAGATCTTGATTGGCTACGAGGTTATTCTTTATTTGCTCAACAGCCAGTCTTTCTGTTTCAGAGAATTCTGTTCCATATTTTTCATTCAATTCTTCTATTATGACGCTGAGTGGGTTTTTTTCTTCTTCCTTTGCCTTGGCGTCATCAGAAATGTTTATTTTCAATCCGTAATCATCTTTATTATCTCCTTCTTTGACCAAATCTAATGAACCACTGGTTTTTTTCTGTAATTTGTAATACTGCAGTATTACTTTATCTGTCAAATCAACTCCGCCCGGTTTTTCTATATCCAGTTTTTTTATGAAGAATCTCAAGTACACTTCCAGTCTGTGAAGTTCTGTATCTACAAATGGAGCGACCTGAAGCACAAGATTATAGAGGTTCATGAACTTTCTTATGAGATTTCTCAATTCGATTTTCTCTTCGTTTGAGAAACCTTTAGTTCTTTCGACTGCGTTGTTTATATAGTGTTCGATTATGCTTTTATCCTTCTTTGATTCTTCTTTCTTGAAGATAATATCAGCAAATTTATATACATCTTCTTTATCAATTATCCTTTTTTCGTATATCTTGTCGGATAGTTTGTATATATCGTTGGGGTCGATGTCGTTATCCAGTTTTGTAACCTTATAAAATGGGAGGAACGATTCTCTTATATCCTCAGGGTCATTAACGAAGTCAAGAACGAATGTGTCCTCTTTTCCCTTGTATATTCTGTTCAATCTAGATAATGTCTGAACTGCCTTTACCCCATGAAGTTTTTTGTCCACATACATTGTATGGAGCTTAGGTTGGTCGAAACCTGTCTGATACTTGTTTGCGACTATTAGTATTCTCGATTCGTCTTTATCGAATTCTGTTGGTAGTTTGTTCTGGCTTATTCCATCGTTCATCTGAGTTTCTTTATACTCCGTTCCTGTTTCTTTGACAGTTCCTGAAAATGCTACAAGCACACTCAAATTACTGTAATTATGCTCTCTTATATACTTATCAAAGGCAAGTTTGTATCTGACGGCATGAAGTCTGGAAGGAGTTATGACCATTGCCTTGGCTTTTCCTCCGATTTTATTCATTGTATGATTTCTGAAATGTTCAATTATCACTTCTGTTTTCTGATATATGTTTTCAGGATGCAGACTCACGTATCTGACTATGGATTTCTTCGCTCGGCTCTTATCGAATGACGGATCGTCCTGGATTTTTTTATTCACTCTGTAATATGTTTTGTAAGTCATGTAATTTTGTAGAACATCGAGAATAAACTTCTCTTCTATCGCCTGTTTCATAGTGTATAAATGGAATGGATAATGTTTTCCGTCTTCTTTTTTTGTTCCAAATAGTTTAAGAGTTGTAGCCTTTGGTGTTGCTGTGAAGGCAAAAAAACTCACATTTGAATTATCCTCGTATTTTTCAAGTTCTCTGTTTATTCTGTCCTCAGTGTCCTCTTCTTTTTCTTCCTCTCTCTGAGCTATTTCCTGAGCTTCTTCAAGGGAAAGTGATTCTTTAAGAGCCATTATGTCCTTTCCTGATGTTGAAGAATGTGCTTCATCTATGACAATTGCGTATTTTTTTCCAAGTGTTCCGGAGATTTTTTTCAGAATGAATGGAAATTTTTGTATTGTGCTGATTATTATTTTCGTTTCATTAGTCAATTCTTCAGCAAGTTGATTTGAATTCTTGTCGATTTTTGCGACCAGTCCGAGTTTATGCTCAATATTATATATGGAATTCTGTAACTGCTGGTCAAGTACCCGTCTATCTGTTATTACAATAACTCCATCAAATATTCGTTCATTCAATGAATTATGCAAGGTTGCGAGTCTATGGGTGAGCCATGTTATTGACTTCGTTTTTCCAGAACCGGCAGAATGTTGTATGAGATATTTTTTTCCTGACCCGTTATCCTTTACATCTTTCAAGAGTTCACTTACCACAAAAAGTTGATGGTATCTCGGGAAGATTATTTTTTCCATTATTATTTCAGATTTATCTTCTCTGATGATTTTTTTGCTTTCAATGAATGTGAACTTATGAATTATTTCCAGTAGAGTGTCTTTTTTGAGAATGTCCTCCCAGAGATAATGGGTCTTTAATCTCACCTTTGTTGGTGGATTTCCTGCTCCTGTATTGTAACCTTTATTGAAAGGAAGAAAACTGGTATCATCTCCTTCCAGTTTTGTTGTCATGTAGACTTCATCTGTATCAACTGCGAAGTTTACTATCGCCCTTTCCTTGAATCTGAAGAGCTGTTCTCTGTTGTTTCTATCTCTTTTATATTGATTAATCGCATCTTTATAGGTTTGACCTGTGAAGGAGTTTTTCAGCTCCATGGTTATTATAGGAATTCCATTGAGGAATATTACGAGGTCAATTCTCTTATCTCCCTCATATTTCAACTCTTCAATAACGGAGACTATATTATGTTTGTAGTGGTTGTATTCATCTGGATTCAAGTTCGTAGGCGGTTTGAAATATGCGAGTTCGAGATGAACTCCATGGTCTCTGATTCCATGCTTCATAATATCTATCGAGCCTTTTCTTCTCAGGAATTTGACTAAGTTATTCAGAATCTTCGATTTATAATTTGATTTGTATATTTCCTTCAATTTGTTCAAAGACTTTTCCTGAGTATTTTGGAGAAAGGAGAACAAGC
>CAZGZM010000120.1:0-6997 GCA_964529955.1 uncultured Thermotogaceae bacterium | reverse complement strand
TGTACCCTTTACAGCAACTTTAATAAGTCTGTTTATGACATTATATGGAAGATCATCATTGAGTGGGAATTCCCAATAATCAATTGCAGTGGCATCTCCCCATCCTTCACCATAAACGATAATCCAAGGTCTTATTTTTTTGAGATTTTCTTCCACCTTTAACATAGTTTGAGTATCTATAAATCCCATTTGATCAAATCTGAACCCATCTACGTGATATTCTTCAACCCAATATTCTGTTGCATCAACAATGAATTTACTCATCATCGGTCTGTGTGATGCTATTGTATTTCCACAACCGCTTTCATTTATAAATGAACCGTCCTTTGATATTTTATAAAAATAATATGGAACCGCCTGATCAAATGAAGATAATTCTCCAGTACCATAGGTATGAGGGAAAACTACGTCAATGATTACACCAATAAAATCTTTGTGAAACTCGCTTATCATATATTTTGATTCTTCTATTCTGCTGTAGGGATTGAATGGATCTGTAGAGTATCTTCCCTCAGGAACCATAAATAAATACGGATCATATCCCCAGTTGTAGTACTCTTCAAAATCTTTACTTGTTTCATCTCCAGTGTAAAAATCATACATAGGCATAATATGAACATGAGTGACACCTAATTCTTTTATATGGTCAAAGCCGGTTGTTACGTTATCTGGACCAATACCCCCTTCTTCAACCATTCCTAAATAAGTGTTTTTATTAACAATATTTGAATTTTCGTTTCCTGTTAAATCCGCTATATGCATTTCATAAATTATTGAATCTCCAGGATTGTCAACAATTTGAAGATTATAATCTACATACCAGTTTTCAGGATCAGTTTTTGATAAATCCACTATAGCTGATTTCACGCTGTTGACTGCAACTGCCTTTGAATATGAATCGACAGATAGCCTTTCTTCACCATAATTATTATACTTGTATAAATAGAAATCCCCGTCTAAATTGCCTTCAACTGTTGTTATCCATGTCCCAGTATCATCCATTTCCATTTTTATTTCTCTATATGGTTCTTCTTCATCCCAATTTTCGTACAGTAATAACGATACTTCCTTTGAAACTGGAGACCATGTTCTGAATTCAGTGTAATCTTCATTATAGATAAATCCAAGTTCACCTTCATAAAAATATTCGTCGAGAACTCCCATCATAATTATTTCTGACGGAGAATATCCCTCGATATTTAATATGACGCTCTTTGATAAATCTTCAAGTTTCAATTCTTCCTTTAATTTTATCCTTATAAAGTTAGTAACTGAAATATCCGTTGGAATTATTTTATCTACACCTGTAACATCTAAAGGTTCATTATCTACTGAAATACTTATTTTTCCATTCCAATCTTTTGTATCAAATTCATTTGTCATAAAAGCTCTTATCTCATCGCTTGATACTGCTGCAGAAAAAAATATTCGAGGTTTCGTATCTGGTTTTTCATAAAAAATATCCTTTACTCCCTGAAGCAAATAAATCTCTGCTTTCCCATCTTTTACATCAAAGAATCTATCAAATGTTATATCTTTCTTTTCCCAGTTGCCTAACCTTACTATGATTCCCGGTCTAACAAAATCATCTTCAACCGTTATTCTTGCAACTTTACCAAAATCATCGGAATCATCAAAATAGTATGCACTGCCATCTTTTCCTGCACCCCACATCCATAGATTCCAACCTTCATAATTATCATCGAATCTGTGATAATGAACTGTTATTTCTGTAGAAGCAAAAATCACCAATGATATAAATAAAACTAAAATAGAAAAAATAATTTTTTTCATATTTTTCTCTCCTTTTTTATTATAAAAAAATTATATCATCAGCTTACTTGTATTCAAGAAAATATTAGTATTCCTTTTTTAGGAATTTATAGGAAAAAAATTTAATACCAATTGCTCCCAATGGTGCTGTAAATAAAATTGATAAAACAGCGATTGCTAAAATAACATCTCCTGATTCAACTCCCAAAGCGAATGGAATGCTGCCAATTGCTGCCTGAACTGTGGCTTTAGGGGTGTATGAAATCATACAAAAAACTCTCTCTTTAAAATTTAAATCAGATTTCATAGTGGAAAAAAATACTCCGATGGATCTTCCAAATAAACCGATAATTATTATTAATAATCCAATTAATCCAGAATCTAAAGCGACTGATATATTTACAGTTGCCCCCACTAATACAAATAAAAGAATTTTTGCCAATAACCATACTTTATTAAACTTCTTTGATAATCTTTTAGCAACAATAGGCCTGTATTCGCTTATAGCAAATCCAATAGACATAATTCCTATTAAAGAAGCAATGGGTACTATATTTTTTGAAATATCCTCAAAACAGTAAAGAAGAATTGATAATGCTATTAAAATTAAAACTTTTTTCGAATCACGAATGTGAAATCTTTTGAATATTTTTACCAAAATTACTCCTAATATAAAACCAACAAATATGCCAAATATTATTGAAACTGGTATCCCCAGAATCACTAAACCCATATTAACTGATGTTCCAAAATAAAATCCTAAAAAGGCTGTGAATAAAGTTATTGCAAAAACATCATCAACTGATGTACTGGCTAAGAGAAGTGAAGGAATGTGCTTATTTGTTCCCAATCCTTTTTCTTTAAGATCTAACATCATCGGGACAACTACTGCTGGAGAAACTGCAGCTAGAATAAAACCAAGAATACCTCCCTGAACTATTGAAAAATTCAATAAAAGCATAGAGCAAACAATAATAAATATTCCTTCTATTATGCAAGGAATAAAACTCATTTTCAAAGCTACTTTACCAATTTTCTTCACTTTAGTTATATTCAAATCTAACCCTGCTCTTAAAAGTATAATTATTAAAGAAATTAATCTGATATCTGAAGATATATTCAAAATATCCTCACTAATAAGATTTAAACAATACGGTCCAATGATTATTCCAGATATGAGCATTCCTAATAAATCAGGAAGTTTTAATTTTGAGAAGATAATTCCACTAACTAAACCAAAAATTATAATTATTGCAAAACTAAAAAGCATTTTTAACCTCCAAAAAAAAACCTATTGATTTAGATAAACTAAATTCAATAGGAGTCATCAGCAATTATGCGGTTAAGGTGAACTCCATCACCTATTTCTTTAAAAAGATATCATAAATTGATAATAACCTCAACTGTATTTAATATTATTTAAAACATTTTTTCGAAAATATCTGAGTTATCTTGTAAAATTAAAATATTTTCCAAAGTTTTTGACGTTTAATTAATTAACATATTTATAATGTATGGTAAAATTTCCCGGGAGGAAAAAGTAATGGATAAAGTATTCTTAGTTGTAGACACCGAAACCACTGGAAGTAATCCCTTTAAAGGAGACAGAATTCTTGAAATTGCAGCAATTCCTATATATCATGAAAAAATTAGATATGATCTATCATTTCATTCACTTGTAGATCCTCAAGTTAAAATCCCAGGATTCATAACTACAATTCACGGTTTGAAAAATTCAGATGTAAAAAACAAACCTACTTTAAGAGAAATATTTCCAGAATTTAAAAGATATATTGGAAATTCTATAATAGTTGGTCATGGAATAAAAAGTGATATGGTTTTTTTTGATTTTGCATCAAGAGAATCCGGAGTTAATCCATTATCAAATAACTTTATTGATACTTTAGAAATAACAAAAGAAATATTTCCTGATGGTTCACATAAGTTATCTGATATTGCTATAAAATTAAAATTAAAGGATAAACCTACTCATAGAGCATATGATGATGCAAGAGTAACAGCGAAGGTTTTTTTAAAATTAAAGGATAAATTTATAACAACTGAAGCTCTTTTGAGCTACAGCAAGAAATGGAAGGGATAAATTTTGAAGAAATATAAAGAATATGATTTATACGTTAGTATTAAAAGAGAACAAATACATATGCTCTGTTATATTGTAGAAGCAGAAGATAATTTAATGAACATAAGACATTTATCTAAAAATGGATTATTAAAAATTATTGTTCCCGGAGATATGCTAGAAGAAAGTTTAAAGTTTTTAAAAAGTATAAGCAATGTAATTCCTTTAAAAGTGGTGGAAATGTGTGAAAATCCTGGACATACTTAATTGGTTTCAACCTAAACAGATTGAAGAAAGTATTAGAGATATTAATTACGACAATTTAAAATCACACGGATATAAAACTATTCTTTTTGATTATGATAATACAATAGCGGTTTGGAAATCGGAGTTTGATCAGATTAACCGACCTATTATTGATAGATTATTCAAGGATGGTTTTAAAGTTGCTGTTGTATCAAATTCTCCAAAGGAGAGAATTTCAAATACTAAAGATTTTTTTGGAGAAAAATTAAAGCTTTTTCATTCACTTAAAAAACCAGGTATAAAGGCTTTAAGGAGTGTTTTAATTCAAACCGGAAGTAAACCAGAAGAGACGGTTATAATTGGTGACCTTTTTTTTACAGATGTAGTAGCTGGAAATAGATTAGGCATGCATACAATACTTGTAAAACCTCCATACAAGGATGATTTAAAACCATCCCAAAGATTAATTGGAGGCGGAACTATATTTATGTATAAAGCTTACTTTTACTCTATTGGCTGGTTTACAAGAATATTAGATTTAGCAACACCTCATTACTTTGTAGATAGTGTGGACAACATAGATTTTCTTGGATTAAGAAAAGCGGGCATTAAGGTAATTGTTTTTGATTTTGACAATACACTTGAAAAATATCATTCATTTGAAATTTCGGATAGTACAAAATTAATTTTTAAAATGGTAAAGAGTTTAAATATGATTCCTATGGTAATTTCTAATGGAAAAAAGGATAGGATAAAAAAAGCAACAAAGGATCTAGGAGATATTTATGTTTTACCTCAAGCAAAGAAGCCTTTCACTAAAAAGCTTAAGAAAATTTTAAAACATCTGAAAGTCAGTCCTCACGAGACAGCCGTAATAGGAGATCAATTATTTACCGATGTTATTATGGGAAATATGCTTAATACAATAACTATTAAAGTAAATCCAATATCAGAAAATGAATTTGTATGGACAAAATTTGTTAGAATATTAGAGAAAAGAGCAATGCAATATCTTAGAAAAAAACCGATTTTGGAAGGAGTCAATATTGAAGTGCAAGGGATGCGGAATTCAAATTCAGACGGATAATCCCGAATTACCAGGATATATCGAAGAAAAAGTATTAATTAATAGATTATCTCAAAACAAAGATATTCTTTGTAAAAATTGTTTTAGAACAAAACACTATGGAGAATTTAAAAGAAGTACTGAAGATATTCATACCATAAATTATATTTCGAATATTATAAAGAATTTTAATAATGTGATTTTTTTATTAGATTTATCTGACTTTTTTGGGACTTTTGATAGAAGGATATTTAATCTATTGAAAAACAAAAAAGTAATCTACATAATTAACAAAGTTGATTTATTTCCTGCTGAATTAAGTTCTGAAGAAATAAAATCATGGGTAGCTTACCAACTTAAAACTGATAAAAAAAATATCTTTTTAATTTCTGCAAAGAAAAAAAGAGGGATAGATAGAGTAGAAAGATCTATAAATAAAATTAAAGGGAAAAAAATTGGTGTAGTTGGAGTTACAAGTGTCGGAAAGTCTTTTTTTATTAATGATCTTATAGAAAAAAAATCAGTTACAACAAGCAAATTTCCCGGAACAACCATGGAACCAATTTCTTTGTTGACTAAAAATGGTGTAAAAATAATTGATACTCCGGGGGTATATACTAAGAACAGATTATCAGATATTATGGATGATAAATCAAAGGGAACCCTTTTACCTGATAAGAAAATGATAAGAACGACAATTAACTGCCATAGAGATATGACTATTTTTATTAGTGCTTTTGTAAAAATTGAATTTGAATCTCCTTACAAAAGAGTCCCAGTTTTACATATCTTCACTCCAGAAAATGTTAGTGTTCATGTTACTAACAGTATTTCTGCTGAAGAAAAATATGAAAGCTGGATCCCAAAAATTCTTTTTCCTCCCTATAAGGAAGAAAAAATGGATAAATATACATACAATGAATCTAATTATTTTTTAAATGCCGGTGAAGAAATACATATAGCTGGTTTAGGGATAATTAATATGGCATACGGAGATCTCAATTTTTCTCTAAGATTACCAGACAATGTTTATGTGAAAAAAACAAAAAGTTTATTTAATAAAGATAAATTCAAATAAATCTGGAGGTGTATTTTTTTTGAAATTAAAGGAACCAGGAATTAAAGCAGGTGTATCAAACAAACATATTCATGTGAGTAAAGAAGATTTAAAAATTCTTTTTGGTAAAGATTATGAACTTACTCCAATTAAAGACTTAGGTCAACCTGGCCAGTATGCAGCAGATGAAAAGGTTATTATTGTTGGGAAAAAAGGTGCAATTCCCGGTATAAGAGTTCTCGGTCCAGTTAGACCCAAGACACAAATTGAAATTTCAAGAACAGATTCATTTCAACTTGGAGTAAAACCTCCTTTAAAGGATAGTGGAGATTTAGAAGGTTCTGCATCACTGACAATAGTTGGACCTAAGGGAACAGTTGTATTGAATGAAGGAGTTATAATAGCAAAAAGACACATTCATATGACTCCTGAGGATGCAAAAACATATGATGTAAAAGACAAGGATATTGTTAAAGTATACTGTGAAGGCGATGGGCAGAGAAAAACGGTGTTTGATGATACTTTAATTAGGGTAAGCCCAAAATACGCTTTAGAATTTCACGTTGATGTTGATGAAGCAAACGCAGCTTTCATAAGCAATAATCAGTTAGTCTATATAATAGAAGAATAATCCTCTTAGGATTATTTTCAAATATATTAATAATGATTTGAAGCAATAACTCCTTATGGAGTTATTCTTCGTTATGAAGATTCAATTCTATTTCAGTAACAAGAGCATCAGCGGATGCTAAATTTGTTGCAAGAGGAACATTGT
>CAZGZM010000119.1:0-6997 GCA_964529955.1 uncultured Thermotogaceae bacterium | reverse complement strand
TATTTAAGTGATGCATTGATGAACTTTCTTGCTTTACTTGGATGGAATGTAAAGGAAGATATTTTCTTTATAAAGGATAAAATAAAGGATTTTAATATTGAATCCATTTCCAATAAGGGAGTAGTTTTCGATTATGAAAAACTTGAATGGGTAAATGGTAAGCATTTGAGAATGTTAAGCATTGATCAAGCAACAAAAGAATATTTGAAATGGTTAGAATTAACTGATAAGAAGGATTTGAAGGAAAAGATAGAAAAAACGCCTGAATATTCTAAAAAAGTTATTAATATCTGTAGAGAAAAAATTAATACATTAGCGCAATTATATGATTTTTCAGCCCCATTCTTTGACGATGAAGTTTCGTATGATGATAATTATAAAGAGAAATTTCTCTATATGGATTGGAATCTTCCTTTGCTTGATAAAGCAATTGAAATGTTCAATCAAAATAGTGACTGGTCAAATGAAGGATGTGAAAGAATAATTAGAGCTCTGACAGCTGAAAAAATAACTTCAAAGAAAAAAACATTTCAGTTTTTAAGAGGTGCTGTTTCCGGGCGATTAATAACACCGGGTTTGTTTGAAACATATTCTGTTCTAGATAAAGAAAGAGTAATACAGAGGTTTCAGAGGTTGAAAAGAGAGATTGAATAATGGAATAAGTTTAATCGAAACATTGATAACATTATGTGCTATATCAATTATTTCGATTTCTTTGTTAAATATATTTGTCCTTTATTTTAAAGAAACTCAAATTTTAAATAATAACGAAAAAAATATTTGTGATCTTAATAGGGCTATCGATTTTATTAAAGAAGATTTGCATGAAAGAAAAAAGCTAATCTTTCAGAGCGATATTTCAATATATCTTTTAGAATATGAGTCAAATGGTTATAGAATGGTTTCTTATTCTTACAGGAACGGTTATTTGAGCAGAAGCAAAAATGGTACAGTTAATAAAATTATTAAGGTAAAAAAGAATTTTAAATTTAGCAGAATTGATCAAATTCTGTTAATTAATATAGATGACAGAACACTTTATTTTAATATGGAGGAATAAAAATGCCCCTTAAAGAAATAAAAAAGGTATTACTATATATCGAAGATGAAATAAACAATATGAAAAAGATAAATATTGATGAAATGCTTCTTTCAAAAAGTCAACAATTGAAATCAAAGGGATTAAAAATGAGTATGGAAAATGAAGTTTTCATAAACAATCTTGAAAAGTACTTAAATGAGTCTTCTCCCTTTGTTAGAGCTTCAGCAATTGAAGTATATGTTAATCAGGAAGGAGTAGATGAAAGAGTTTTGGAAATGCTTGATGATCCTTCCGAAAGGGTCAGATCTATTGCTGTTAAATTCATAACTCTTTCCGGTTCAGCTGATGCTAAGTTAAAGAAAAAAATAATCAGCGATGAATCAAGCAAAGTAAGAAAAGTATATATAGAAACTCTTATAGATGAGGGAATATCTGAAGAAGAATTGAAATTATTTGAAAATGATCCAAATAAAGGAATAAAAGATTTGGTTAACGCTTTTCTTGGGAACCTTGAAATTTCAGAGGAAAATCTCTCCCCATTAAGTAAGAAAATAAAAAAAATAGCAGTAATGAAAATACTGAAGGAATACGATGAAAGTGATATCTTATACCTTCAAAAACTATTAAAAGAATATAAAGACTTAAATAATATAGAAACTATTATTGAAGTTATTTCATTATTTCCTGAAGACTTAGCAAAGGAAAAATTAAAGGAAATTATAAAAAATGAATCAGGGAAAAAAAGAATATTTGCTCTAAAACATATGAAAAAAACTATTGGCTATGATAATGATTTAATTGCTACTTCTCAAAAACTAATTGTAAGTAATGACGAAGATGAAAGAGTTTTGGGAGTTCAAATTTTAAAATCATTAAAGGAACCATCAACAGCAGATGAGATAAGAACTCTTTTAAAAGACCCTTCTGAGAAGGTTAGATCTTCAGCTATTGACACTTTAGCATCAATGATGGATTATATGGTTGAAGATAATATAGAAAGTGCTTTAAAATCAACATCTTCTATGCTAAAAAAATCAGCTTTAAGAGCAATTAAAAAATTAAAATTAGACAGTTTCGAAGGAGAAGTTTTAAATATAGCTTTCAATCATCTTGAAGAAAACTCCACAAGAGTAATTGCAGTTGGGTTATGTGGGTTTTTCAAATATAATTCTTCTATTGATAATTTGATAAAAATTGTTTCAGAGAGAAATTCAGACGGAAAATTAAAATTAACTGCAGCTAAATCTCTTGCAAGAATAGCTCCTGAAAGGCTGATAGAAATCTACGGAGTATAAAAAACGGTGCATTTACGCACCGTTTGTTTTTTCTATAACTATTTCTTCTTTTTCATTCAATTTTGCTTTTATTTTATCTCCAGATTTTATTTCTCCAGAAATAATTTTGTCAGCTATTGGTTCTTCAATATCTCTTTCAACTATTCTCCTAATAGGTCTTGCTCCATATTCAGGGTCATATCCGTTTTTAGCAAGAATAATCAAAACTTTTTCTTCGAATGAGAACTTGATATTCTGTTCGACCAATCTATCATTCACTTCATCTAATCTGAGTTTTACAATGGATTCTAAAGCTGTTTCCTTTAAAGGTTTAAAAAGGATTATCGAATCAAGTCTATTGACAAATTCAGGTTTGAATATACCCTTTATTTTCAAATAAATTTCTTCTTCTTTGAAATTTGCCTTGAAGAATTCATCTGAAGCTATATTGCTAGTCATTATAATAATAGTGTTCTTAAAATTAACAGTTTTACCCTTTCCATCAGTGAGCCTTCCGTCATCCATAATTTGTAAAAGAATATTATGAACATCACTATGTGCTTTTTCAATTTCATCCAGAAGAATGACACTATAAGGTCTTCTTCTAACTCTTTCTGTTAATTGTCCACCCTCATCATAGCCAACGTAACCTGGAGGTGCTCCAATCAATCTTGAAACGGTATGTTTTTCTCTATATTCTGACATATCAATTCTTATCATAGCGTCTTCGCTTCCAAAGAGAATTTTTGCCAATGTTTTTGCTAATTCAGTTTTCCCAACTCCTGTTGGCCCTAAAAATAAAAAGGAACCCCAGGGGCGTTTTGGATCTTTCAGACCTGCCCTTGCTCTTTTTATTGTTTTAGTTACCTTATCTACAGCTTCTTCTTGATCAATAAATGTTTCGTGAATTAATTTTTCGATATTTTTTAGTTTTTCCATTTCTGATTGCAGAAGTTTTCCTGCAGGAATTCCTGTCCATTGTTCAACAATGTTAGCTATTATTTCAGGAGTAACTACTCTTTCTTCCGGTTTAGTTTTTAACTCCCATTTCTCTCTTTCGTTTTTATACTGTTCTTTGATTCTTTCATAATCTGTTTTTAAATTTGCAGCTTTTTCATAATTTCCAGCAGATACTTCCTCTGTAATTTCGTCGTCTATTCTTTTTAACTCTGTTTCTAATTTTCTTAAATCATCAGGAAGATATCCTGTTTCTAATCTTACAAATGAAGATGCTTCATCAATTAAATCTATAGCTTTGTCGGGTAAGAATCTATCGGTAATATATTTCTTACTGAGATTTACTGCTTCATCAATTGCAGTATCTGTTATTTCCACTGAATGGTGATTTTGATAGCTATCTTTAATTCCCTTTAATATTTCAATTGTTTCTTCAATAGTTGGTTCATTAACCATAACTGGCTGAAATCTTCTTTCAAGAGCTTTATCTTTTTCTATGTATTTTCTATATTCGTCGAGTGTAGTGGCACCAATACATTGTAAATCTCCTCTTGCAAGAGCGGGTTTCATTAAGTTAGCTGCATCCATGGAACCTTCAGTGGAACCAGCCCCAACAACAGTATGAATTTCATCAACAAAGAGAATAATTTCACCAGAAAGTTTTTTGACTGAATCAATAATGCCTTTCATTCTTTCTTCAAATTCACCTCTGAATTTTGTTCCAGCAACAAGTCTTCCCATATCCAACGCAAGAACTTTTTTGTTTTTTAAATAAGCAGGTATATTTCCCGATATGATTCTTTGAGCCAAACCTTCAGCGATAGCAGTTTTTCCAACGCCTGGTTCGCCAACTAAAGCAGGATTGTTTTTGGTTTTTCTTCCAATTATCTGAATGACTCTTCTTATTTCATCTTCTCTACCTATTACAGGCATAAGTTTTTTATTTTTAGCAAGGTCTGTTAAATTTATAGTATATTTTTTTAAAATATCTGAATTTTCATCTTCTTTACCACTTCCATCTTTCCTTTCTTGAAGAATCTGAGAATAAACCATATCTGCGTTGATATTGAATCTCATTAATATCTTTGAAGCTTCAGACGAGGTTTCCTTTATTATCCCAAGCAAAAGATGTTCGGTACCGATTTTCTTGTCTTGCATTCTATCGGCTTCAGATTTAGCTGTAGAAAGAATATGCCTTGCGTCGGGAGTTATATATATTTGATTTTCTGCACTATATGCAGAACCATATTTAGCAACTTCCTTAGATATTGAATTATTCAATTTTTTTAAATCCGCTCCAAGATTTCTTAAAATTTCAACAGCGATATTATCTTTATCTTCTATTATTGAAAGTAAAAGAGCTTCAGAAGATAATTGATTACTTCTGTATCTGGATAAAATGTCTTGAACATCCATTAAAATTTTTTGCCCTTTTTCAGTATAATTTTCATAATTAATCATAATTTTTTCCTCCTAATAAAAAACCGGAGCACAATCAGTACCCCGGTTAGTAGATTTTATTTTATGCTTTTAGATTAGTCGATTGCTATTTCTCTAGTTTTTTTCTCTTCTTCATTTTTTGGAAGTTGTATTGTTAAGACTCCATCGTCGAATTTTGCGTTAATTGAATCTACATTTATGTAATCGGGTACTCTGAAGGATCTCTGGAAACTACCGCTGGACCTTTCACAATAGTGGTATTTTCTTCCTTCAACTTCTTTATCTATCTTTTTATTTCCTTCAACAACGAGAAGGTTGTTTTCCATATTTATTTTTATATCTTCCTTTTTTAAACCAGGAACTTCGAGAGTTATATAAAAACTATTTCCTTCCTCGTAAATATCGGATTTTGGAACAAGATCCCTATCTAAATCTTCATTAAAACTATTAAAAATATCTTCAAATCTTTTTCTTATAAATGGATAACCATTATATCTTTCTATCATTTTCTCGCCTCCCTATTATTTTTCTTCTGGTGGTATGTATTCTCCACCTTGATTTTGTTCACCGATATCTTCTGATGGTTCTTCGGTACTTTCTTCATTTGGAGTGCCAGCTCCAGCTGAAGCACCAGTTTCCTGATACATTCTTTGACCTACTTCCATACTTACTTTCTGTAAATCATCATATAGTATCTTTATTCTTTGAATGTTGTTTTGATTTATTGCATCTCTTAAATCCTTTACAACTGTTTCTAATTTAGATCTATCTTCTGCTGACATTTTGTCCCCGCTGTCTTTAATGAGTTTTTCCATCTGGAAACATAATTGTTCTGCATTATTTTTCAATTGAATTTCTTCCTTCTTTTTCTTATCTTGTTCTTCGTACATTTTTGAATCATCAATAACCTTTTTGATTTCTTCATCACTCATCTTTTGTCTTCCAGTAACTACCATAGATTGTTCGTTGTTTGTTTTTAAATCTTTAGCGTAAACATTGACCATTCCGTTACTGTCAATATCAAAGGTTACTTCAATTTGTGGAACTCCTCTAGGTGCAGGTGGAATACCAGTCAACTTAAAACTACCAAGGAATATATTATCTCTAGCCATGGATCTTTCACCCTGGAAAACACCAACTTCAACTTCTGTCTGACTGTCTGCAGCTGTAGTAAATATCTTTGATTTTTTCACAGGAATTGATGTATTTCTTTCAATAATAGGTTCTAATAAACCACCCATTACTTCAACACCTAAGGTCAGTGGAGTAACGTCAACTAAAACTAGGTCTTGGTCAACACTTGAATTTCCTGATAAAATAGCACCCTGAATAGCAGCACCAACAGCTACAGCTTCGTCTGGATTAATAGTTTTATTTGGTTCTTTACCAAAAATACCTTTAATAAAATTTTGAGTATAAGGAATTCTAGTAGATCCACCTACAAGAATTATGTCATCAATTTTTGATGTTTGAACCTTTGAATCTTCAATAACTCTTTCAACCTGTTCTCTTGTGCTTTCAATTAGATCCTTAACTAAAGATTCAAATTTTGATCTTGTTAATGTCATTTCAAGATGTAAAGGACCGTCAGCAGTTGCTGTAATAAAAGGTAAGCTTATTTCTGTTTCAAATTTAGATGAAAGTTCAATTTTAGCTCTTTCTGCTGCATCCTTTAATCTTTGGTTTGCCTGTTTGTCTTTTCTTAAATCAACACCATGCTGCTTTCTGAAATCTTCTGCGATGTAATCAATTAATCTCTGATCAAAATCGTCTCCGCCTAATCTGTTATTTCCAGATGTAGCTAATACTTCAATTACACCTTCGCCAATTTCTAACAGAGAAACATCAAATGTTCCACCACCCAAATCATAAACAATGATCTTTTTTTCATGATCAGATTTGTTCAGGCCGTATGCAAGAGCAGCAGCTGTTGGTTCGTTGATTATTCTTAATACTTCCACACCTGCAATTGTTCCAGCTTCTTTTGTAGCTTGTCTTTCTGCATCATTAAAGTAAGCAGGGACAGTAATAACAGCTTTTGTAATCTTTCCATCAAGATAATTTTCAGCATCAACTTTAAGTTTTCTAAGGATAAAAGAGCTAATCTCTTGAGGTGTATATGTTTTATCATCAATTTTTACTTTATAATCAGTTCCCATGTGCCTCTTAATAGATCTTATTGTTCTGTCAGGATTTAATATCGCCTGTCTCTTTGCAGGTTCACCTACGGTTATTTCTCCAGTTTTTCCAAAGGAAACAATTGATGGAGTTGTTCTGGTTCCTT
>CAZGZM010000118.1:0-7070 GCA_964529955.1 uncultured Thermotogaceae bacterium | reverse complement strand
GAAACTATAGAATTTTATTCAAGAGTAATTTTTGATGGAATAGATGAGTATTTTTCTGAAAAGTAAATCATAAGAGTCAAACTGAAAGTTTAAATGCTTTTTAAAGTATAAAATAAATAAATTGATTATTGAAAATGATATAAGTTTAAGAAAGCAGGCATCTCTCAATGCCCGTATTTCTCAAGAATATTTATCGTGCTTTTACAATTTTTAAATTATATCTAGTTTTTAAAATAATACTCCTCTGTTACTTAAATCTGAGAACATCTTCTACAGAGTTTCTTTTTGGAGCTATGGGATGTTCTGTTTCAAATCCATAAGGAATAAGAGCTCCAACTTCTTCACCTTCGGGAAGATCAATAATTTCAGCAACTTTGTTTTCATCAAAAATACCTAGAATAACAGTTCCAACTCCCTTTTCATATGCAGCAAGACAAAAAGTCTGGGCTGCAATTCCTGCATCGAACATTTCCCAGGAACTTCCCTTTGAAGTGGCGTATTTTCCATCAGGTCCATATCCACTCTTTCCTTTTACATAGCTTAATACAACTACACCAGCTGCGTTTGATAATATTTTCGTGTTGAATTTAAATCCCATGAATACTTCATTACCTAATCTTTCCATTATTTCTTTATTATCTATTACTGTATATCTAGCTATTTGAGTGTTAGCCCAGCTAGGCGCATATACAGAGGTGGATATTATTTCTTTCATTAAATCTCTATCAACTTTTTCATCTTTGAATTTTCTAATACTTCTTCTTTCCTTTAGCAATTTAACAGCGTCCATTTTTTTCTCCTTTTTTTATTTTAAAATTTTTAGCTAAATTAACAGTTGAAAATCTTATTGTAAACAACACTATTCTTATCTTATTTCTTTAATTAATGAATTTATTATTTATTTAAATTCATCTATTTGCTTATTTTGCAACAATTTTTGAATTATATATCTATCTATTTTTATCTTCTTTTTTTTGCTTATTTAAAAAATAATTCTTTCTATTCTTATTAATGTCTTTTTCATAAGTGTTTAATTATATTTTCTTATAAATTCTCTTTTCTTCTTCAGTTAAAATCTTATTTGCTTCGATTATATCTCTGGATAATTTTTGTGATCTTTCTTTCCCCAATGTTTTTGTGTAAATATTATATACTTCCTTCCAAGATTTATATATTTCGTTTATTATTCCAGAACCTGCTTCAGTTATATTTACTTTGGTCTTTCTTCCAAAATACTCTCTTTCTATATATCCAATTTTTTGCAATTTATCTAAAAATCTTGTTATTGTACTCGGTTTCATCTCTAATTGTTCTGCAATCTCTGATGGAGTATTTTTGCCTTTCTCAGATATCAGAATTAATGTAAATCCTTGAGTAGGAGTTATATTAATATTTTCAAAAGCCTGCTCAGCAATTTTATTCATATGTCTTGCAAGCTGATTTCCCGAAAAATATAAGCAATGATCAAAATATCCCAATTTTCTGCTCCTCTTATTTTGTACATACAATATTTGTACATACAATAATACTACGTACAAATGATAACTTAAATATATTTGTATGTCAAGTGTTTTTTTAAAAAATATAAAACTTTTTTATCTGATTAAAAACTGAAATACAATAAATTACTCATGATCCCTATATATAGAAGAATATAAAAAATCTTTTAATAATTTATTAGT
Source organism: uncultured Thermotogaceae bacterium (assembly GCA_964529955.1). Classification (GTDB taxonomy): domain Bacteria; phylum Thermotogota; class Thermotogae; order Petrotogales; family Kosmotogaceae; genus JASGMR01. The sequence goes on along the minus strand of CAZGZM010000118.1, from coordinate 5,388 downwards.
TCATGTTTTTCCAAAACATTTTAATTTCTCAGAGCTTCAATATTAAAAAATCAAAATATTGAATTATGGTTTTGTAGGGTTATTTATTTTCTGATGAATTACTTATATTTAGAGGGGTTGAGAAATCTCTATTGCATTAACCGGACAAGTCATTATACAATTACCACAATCATCACATCTTTCTGATATAACTCTGAATGGGGAACCCTTCTTAATTGCTTTAAAGGAACAAACTTTGAAGCACATACCACATTCTATACATTTATCAGTTATTGTTGGACCTGCTTTGTTATATGACATTCCTCCAAATTGAAATCTTGTTCGAAGAATTTTATGATCTCTTTTCTTTCTAGCAAAATCATAATCGAATATCTCACCCTTTGCTTTATAGATTACAAAATTTCCCTCTTTCATTGCTGGATATTTATCCATGTCGTACACTGCAAGTTTCAAATATTCGTTTGTCTCAGCTAGTTTACGGATAGTTTCTTCATCCAGATATTTAATTTCACCGATTAGTCTTATAGAATATCCTGGTGGAAAGGAGGGACTTCTATTTTCATCATTATCTAAAACTCTTGAGTCAGTAACTCCGCAAAGAGTTACCTTTCCAGTTTCCTTCAACTGTCTTGCATAGGGCTTGTTCCACATAGTTCTGAAATATATCCCGTTTTCATCATATCCATTTAGATGAGCAATTCGTGAATGTACTTCATTTTTGTAAATAGTTGAAAATGTTAATGTTCCTACTTCTTCCAGTTTCTCGTATATTTCACTTATTTTCATTTTTTCTCCTTTCATTCATTCTCTTTTTAATAATTTATCATTAAGCGTTTCCTCTGATAATTTTTTTCATTCCAAGAAATTGAATTTACAAATAATACTACATTAAAAAAAATTTTTATGTTGAATGACCACTCTTGTAAAAACAGATTATAAAAATTTGTTAATTTATACTGATGATTATTTAATTAAAAACTCCACAATAGCATAGGGCTTTTTTTCTTTGTTCCCCAGTATAACTGTTATTTTATTGTTTTCCTTTCCTACATATGGATAAATCATATCTCCAAGCACTGCAGCTCTTTTATATTCTACTCTTAAACTCTTTATGGAGGCTTTCTTTGAAAGATATTCCATAGCCATTAAAATGTATTTCTCATTGTTCACGTGATTATTCGAGTCAATACAGAAATGCTGGACTTTATATGATTCCATTTCTTCAATTTCAGATGGAATTTTTACTTTTCTGGAGATTTTTTCCATGGGATAGGGGGCTTCTTTTGAATATAATTCTTTTTGATCTTCAGTTATTCTTTTAAACTTTCCAGTTTCTTTATCAATATATACCCAGTTTGTATTTGCATAGGCTATTACATTTTCATTTTTACTCTTCAGTGTGAAATTTCTACATGCTGTAAATCTACTAAAATCATAAGCCCATGTGCTGATACAAATTTCTTCTCCTAATACCGGCAAACGATCTATTATTATATGCCAATACGATAAAACCCAGGCACTTTTATTTTCTTCCCAGTAATTTGTTCCCAGGTTTATTGATTCTGAATGAAAGGTACTGCAATCCTGAAAATAGTTTACTAGAGCTGGTAACGTCATTTTTGATTCTTCATCACATTCGCTGTATCTTACTCTACTGTTAAAACTATACATTTCTCTCTGTATGACTGTATTCTATTAGTTAGTCATATTTCTCCTTTCTTAAAAAATCTTCCAGCAAAAATTATAACAGATAATAAAAAAGAAAGGTTCTATTCTGAATATTCTGGTTAGCTTTCAATATTTCTATTGTTTAAAGAGTGAATTTTGTTAGAATGGTTATATACAAAATATTTATATTTGCAAAATCAATAAAACTTTGGGAGGAATTCTTATGAAAAGAATATTTTTAGTTATTAAGATTTTCATTTTTTTATCTCTTCTATTTATATTAACAGCATGCCCTAATGTTCCATCATGTCTTACTTTTTTCTCTGAAAACTTTGAATCGGGGAATTTCAGTTCTCATAATTGGGTTTTAGGAGGAAATGTTCTTCCAGTTGTTAAAGGGTCGGTAGTTCAAAGCGGAAGTTATGCTGTCGAATTTGGGGGTTATGCTGATAATCAGACAGGCACCTTAAAAATCTCTGTTAACATACCGCAAAAAGCATATATTAAATTTTATAGAAAAATAAGCGCAGAATACTTTCAGGATAGGTTCTACTTTAAAATCGATAATGAGGAAGTAGGAAATTGGACTTCAGTAGGAGACTGGGCTGAAGTTATAAGGGAGATTACTGTACCTGGAACTCATACCTTTGAATGGGATTATTCTAGGGGAACACGAAATTCTGATAATGAATGTAAAGCTTGGTTAGATGATATAGTGATATCTGACTGCGGAGAAATGGGATCTGTCGTAAATATCCCTGATTCTGTTCTTAATAATTATTTGTTGAACATCCTTGGAAAAGCATCAGGCCCTATATATTCCAATGAACTTAAGGATTTTACTTATATTTATTTAAGAAATGATAGTTTAACAAACATATCAGGTGTTGAAAAGATGCTGGATTTAAATTATTTTGATATTGTTAGCAATTCAGTTAGTTCTTTAGACCCTCTTTCACAACTCTCAAATTTAGAGATAATTCTTGCTTCTAATAATGATGTAACTGATTTAAGTTTTCTTTCAAATTTGACTAATCTAAAAAAGTTAGGACTTACAAATAATGCTATTACTAGTATTGATGGTATTCAAAACTTAACAAATCTTGAAGAATTAGAATTGAGTACAAACGATATTTCAGATCTTTCTCATTTGCAATCTTTAGCAAGTCTTAGAAAATTATGGATTTATCAGAATGATATTATTGATATTACTGCTCTTGGTAGTCTTACCGAGTTGAGGCATTTAGATTTGATGACGAATTATATTACTGATATCACACCGATTTCAAATCTGACTAACTTAACGTCTTTAAGACTTATGAATAACAATATCTCTGATCTTTCACCTTTATTATCTCTGACAAATTTATCAAGTTTAAATCTCAGAAACTGTAATCTGACAGATATTTCAGACTTGGAATTTATAACTTCATTGAGCGTTTTAAATTTGAGTTATAATAGTATTTCAGATATTCAAGCTCTTGTGGACAATACTGGACTTGGGACAGGAGACACATTGGATATAAGTAATAACAATTTAGATTTGACTCCTGGATCACAGGATATGATAAATATTGGAATTCTAGAAGCAAGGGGAATCACCGTTACTTATTAATTAATGAAATTTATTGATTACATACTCTGTTTTTTCCCTTATCTTTAGCGTTGTAGAGGAAAGAATCCAGTGATTAGTAATTGGTGAATAGTGAATGGACGGACCCCCGGACGGACAGTGGTGGCACGGAAAAAAGGGACAATCCACTCGAGATAAAGAACAAGCTCTTGGTAATGTCCCGTTTTTTTCTACTGTACCCTGTACCCTAAACCCTGAGGCTTTTTCTTATGTTCTTCGTTCAGCTTTTTTATCTTCCTTAGCATCTTTCTTTTTTTTCATGCTATTATTTATCTAAAGATTTATTCTATGAAAAGGAGTTTTTAAGATGAAAGACAGCCCTTTGGAAAATATGGAAAGTTTTTTTGATAAACGAGCTGAAAGTTATGAAAATCACATGCTAAATAATGTTGAAGGTACAGATATGTTTTACAAAGAAACAGCAAAACTCATCCCCGCAAGGGAAAACATTTATATTCTTGATTTGGGATGTGGAACAGGACTTGAAATTGATGAGATTTTCAAAATTAATAAAAACGTTTTTATAACTGGAATAGATCTTTCAGCAAATATGCTTGATATTCTTCAAAGTAAACTTAAGGAACATTCTGGAAGAATTGAACTAATAAAAGGTTCATATTTCAATGTTGATTTTGGAATGAGTAAATTTGATGTTGCTGTTTCAGTTCAAACGATGCATCATTTTTCAAAGGAACAGAAAGTAATGCTTTACTCAAAAATAAGAGAGTCACTTTTGCCTGGGGGATTTTATATTGAAACGGATTATACAGCTTCAGATGAGAATGAGGAAAACAAATTCATTGAGGAACTAAACAAAAGAAAAGGAGAGAAAGAATATATTGAAGGCGCTCATCATTTTGATATACCCTTCACAATAAAAACCCAACGAAAACTTCTAAAAACAGCTGGATTTAAAAAAGTGTTGCATCTGTCTCAATTTGCTAATACAAGTATCATTGTAAGCTACAAATAAATTATGAAAAATTTATCTGAAGTAATTATTTCAAATCTAAAACTATCAGATTTACAAGAGGATTTCTTGAAAGATTTCAATAGATATCAATTGACGGAATATGTGCGTTATAAAAATAAATTAGGATTTTCTACCAAATATGATAAATTTATAGAACATTGGACAGAGGAAAAGAAAAGGGAAATAATAGTATTTCTAAGAAACTGTCTCAAAAATAGTGGGATCGTCTTAAGCGCTTTTTATCAAAATCGGGTAAAGGGATTCGCTTGCCTCCCAAACAAATTCTATGGTGAAAATAAAGAATATGTTGAACTTTCTTATATTCATGTATCATATGAAATGAGAAACATGGGAATAGGAAAAAGGTTATTCTTAAGTGCAGTTAAATCCGTAAAACAATTACAAGCTAAGAAAATTTATATCAGCTCACATCCTGCAGTTGAAACTCAAGCTTTTTATGATTCTGTTGGATGTGTTCCTGCTCAGAAAATTATTAGCGAAATTTACTTGCGGGAACCACTAGATATTCAGCTGGAGTACGAATTATAAAAACGGAGGATTTCTCCTCCGTAAATAATAGTATTTTAAATTTTCTTGATTGGAACACATATATATACGAGCATCTTTCCTTCCTTAGAACATTTTTCGTCCTTTGGATACATTTCAAAACATGGTCTTTCATCTGGAACATAACCACTTTCTGGTAACCATTGACCATAAACATAATTCCAAGCTTTCCCATATTCTGTTGAATCAAGTTCGAATTTTGCAAATACGTAATCTCCTTCGGGAATGATCATTTTACCGATATCACCATCTACTTCTGTATCTTCAGGAACAATAACACATACACTCATTCTGAGCTTATCTTCCTCTGTCACATCTGGATTATCGTGATAAATAACTATAAAATCAGCTTCCTTTCTTTCAAGTAATCCCCTTGGTCCAGCCCAGGCGCATAATTTATCAAACAGATTTTTGAATAATTCTTCATCACCAGCATATGGTCCAATATAACGAATATAAGCAACAGTAGATTCTGGAATTTTTTTAATTTTAACATCATTACTAACTAACATATTTTTCATCCTCCCTTTGAATTGATTTACATTAA
>CAZGZM010000117.1:0-7164 GCA_964529955.1 uncultured Thermotogaceae bacterium | reverse complement strand
GCACCTGCTTGCCAAGCAGGGGGTCGCGGGTTCGAATCCCGTCTTTCGCTCCAAAAGTATAGCGACTATAAAGTCGCTTTTTTCAATTTAAATGGAGGGAAGATTTGAAATATTTTAAAAAGTTATCTGGAAAAAAATGCTATCTTTCACCTATTAATCAGGATGATTATGAACAATATACTGAATGGCTAAATGATTTAGAAGTTACAAAATATTTATCCCTTTCATCAGTGAATATAACTATAGAATCTGAAAGGAATGCTCTTGAAACCTTATCCAAGGAACATAATTATGCAATAATTGATCTGACATCAAATAAGCTAATTGGAAATGTAGGTTTAATGGATATTAATAACATTAATAAAACAGCAGAAATTGGTATATTCATAGGTGATAAAGAGTTTCAAAACCAGGGATATGGAACAGAAGCAATAAAATTGCTTCTTGATTACAGTTTTAACCTATTAAACCTAAATAACATTCTCCTAAAAGTCTACTCTTTTAATCATAGAGCTCTCAGGTGCTATGAAAAATGTGGATTTAAAATAATAGGAAAAAGAAGAAAAGCTCAATATTTTGCTGGAAAATATCATGATATTATTTTCATGGATATTCTTTCAGATGAATTTTAACTAATAAAAGATGAAAAAAATCACACTCAAAGAAGCAAGATTTTTAGGAATAATTCTCCTTATACTAATAGTTGGAATTGTACTGGTGAATTCTCTTGAAGCTTTTCATTCTCCTAAAGAAGAAGCAAATAATTATGATGACACTAGCGACAATGAACAAATTTTTCCAATAGATATAAATAATGCAAATAGAGAAACCTTAAAAAAACTACCTGGAATTGGCGAAAGTAAAGCAGAATGGATTATTAGTAAGAGAGAAGAAATTGATGGTTTTTCATGTGTGGAAGATTTGATTCTTGTTAAAGGAATAGGAAATTCTACCCTTGAAAAAATGAAAGATTTAATTTATGTTAGCAACAGTCTAAATAATGAAATTAAAAGGGATCTTATTAATATTAATTACGCACCCTTAGAGGAATTAGAAACTCTTCCTGGAATAGGATCAGTTAAAGGTGAAAATATTATTAATTATAGGAATCTACATGAATTTTCTAATCTTGATGATTTAATGAATGTTAATGGAATTGGTGAAAAAACCTTTGACTTAATAAAGGGGGAAATATGCATTATATCATCAAATGCATCCGATGATACCAAAAATACTATTTATATTCCAAAACTAAATATAAACAGATGTACTATTGATGAGCTTAGAAAAATTCCAGGGTTGAATGATATACTATCAAATAGAATTATTAAATATAGAGAAGTATTTGGAAAAATACAAAACGAAGAAGAATTAATAAATGTAAATGGAATTGATGCTAGTTTAATAAAAATGATACACGATTACATAACTTTTTGATTATTATGAAAATATTTTTGCACGTATGCTGCGCTATAGATGAGTACGTTACTTTAAAAGCAATTGAAAATAAAAATTTGCAGATAGAATCCTTTTTCTATAACCCAAACATATTCCCATTTGAAGAATATATAAAAAGATATAGAGATGTAGAATATTTGAGCAATATATTTAAAATTCCAGGAATTTCTGGAAATTACGATGAATACCATTTTATCTCAAAAACGAAAGATGATTACGATAAAGAAGAAAATTTGTCAAGATGTGAAAAATGTATACAGATGAGACTTGAAGAAACCGCAAAAGCAGCTTTGGAAAAAAATTATAAATTTTACTCCAGCACATTAATTGCAAGTCCGAAAAAGGTATATAAAAAGATAAAGGAAATTGGAGAAAAAATTGGAGAAAAATACAAAATAGAATTCTTCTCTGAAAACTATAAAAAAAATTTTCCTCAATCTTTAGCAAGAAAACAAATGAAAGATATAATCTATATTCAAGATTACTGTGGTTGTATATATGGCTTAATAAATCAGAAAAAAAAGTATATTGAAAGAGATAAAAGAGATCTAAAAAATCTGTATCAGAAATTCTTTGAACATAAATCATTATGGGAATTCAGAGGAAAAAAGCTCAATTATAATGTTTCTTTACCAAAAAAAATTGAAAAGTTGAAATCTCTATTGGGAATTATAAAACCTGATAAACTATTAATTAATAAAACAGATTATGAGAAATTGAATCTGACATCTATGTGGCTTAAATGTCCTGGCTATAATTGCAAAATAGAAATAAGGAGGTAGTTTTTTTATGAATATTAACGATAGAATAATTGAGTTTATATCCAAATTGAAAATTAGCACAGGATTGGATATTTATGTTCTGGATGAAAATGAAATACCCGTTCTGGATTTACCTCCAATAAAAATTCCACCAATGTCCATATCTTTAGCAAAGGGAACAAATTCAAGAAGCACTACTAACGTAAATAATACCCCAGTTACCGTTATTCCAATTTTAATAGATTATCAAAGATTTTATTTGATTTTATTGGGAAGTACTGAAAAGGATAACGTAATGGATCTTCTTAAATTTATTTTTGAAGAATTCGTATAAGGAGGAATTAAATGGGATTAAAAACCGAGGTTAAATTAAACTTTCGAAATAACTTTAAAGGTATTTTAAACGCAAAAAATGGAAAATTAAAAATAGGACTTGATGATGGGGAATTCGCTCCTTATGATTTATTACTTGGATCTCTTGGTTCATGCTTATACGCAACTTTTTTAGAAGTAGCAAAGAAAAAGAGAATCGATTTTGAATCTACTGAAATGAAAATATTTGGAGAAAAGAGAGAAGAGATTCCAACAATATTAAAGGAAGTTCGAATTGAATTCACCATCTATAATGCTCAAAAGGAAAAGGGATTAATTCAGGCATTTGAGTTAGCTGCGAAATATTGTTCAATATTTACAACTATTTCATCTGTGTCTAAAATAGATTATAAAGTTAATTTTTTATATTCTTAATTTTTCATAATTGGAATTATTATTATTTTTTCTCTTTTTTTATTTGATATGTAAAGAAAATTTTCTGTTTTATTTAGAAAAAGATTTTGAGTTTTTAATCTGCTGATTGCAGATCTAAGCAAATGTGGTTGGATAACCACTACAAATTCTTCAAATATTTTTTCTGAAATATATGTTTGAAATTCAGTTTCTCCAAGCTTTAAATAAATTTTTATCCCTCTTTCATCAGATATTAGAAGAGCTTTATAACCTCTTCTTATAAAATTACCAGCTTTTTTTAAACAGTTGGAAAAAATTCTTTTATTTATAACTACTTTTTGACTTTGATTTAAATTTTCTATGTAAGTGATTTTATTTTCATATAAATTATCCGTACAAAATGAAATTAATATTTTTCCTGTTTTTATACCACCTTCTGAAATGCCTTCCCCAAAGAAAAGATCTTCAGTTTTTACTTTTTCAAGCGCTTTTACTAAATGTCTTGAAGTTGTATAAGGAAAAGTAAAATTGAAGTTATCCATTCTTATAAATTTGTATTCAAAAAGAGAAACTAAACTTATATTTCCACCATTGCTCCAAAAACAAATATTATCATTATCCCTTTGTATGGCAACCGGTACCTCGTCATAATTAATTGAAGAAACAAAATTTAAACAATCTATAAATTCCTTTCTTTTTATTTTGAAAATTTTTTCAAATTTTCTCTCCATTCTTGGAAAATCATCCGAGAAACAATTTTTTAAAATTAATTGTTCATTTTGAGTTTTTATAATTAAATTTTTATTATTTCCTTTAAATATAATATATTCATCTTCCCTTTCTCCCCTTTGTACAAGCGATTTTATATAATCTATAGAAATAAGATAGGTTCCACTAAACGGGGTGACATTTGTTGACGATAGTGTAATTTCTAATTTTGCACAACCTTCAGTAACAAAAAATTTCAAACCACTCTTGTAATACATATTAATAAATCTGTATCCAGGTTCTATAGTTCCAGAAAAATTTTCACAAACCTCAATAATTCTAACTAAATTTTCATTTTTTATTCCAAATTCCATAATTTATAATACCTAAAAAAGATTCAATTGATTGTACTCGGGCAATCCCTTTAACGAATCGAAATCTCTTAATACTTCAAGAGCCGTTTTATTTACAAGGGTTCTTTTTAAAAGATCTTCAACTGATTTGAAAGGCTTTTTTTCTCTTTCATCAATTATAGAACAAGCAGCCTTGGTTCCTAAATTAGGAAGTCTGTTAAAGGGTATCCTTAGATACTTTTCATCTTCAATAACAAAATCATTCGCCTTTGATTTATACAAATCTACCGGTAAAAATTCAAATCCTCTTAAAAGCATTTCGCGGGTAACCTCTAAACATGATTCTCTTGAAGAGTCTTTTACATTTTTGTCTGGAAGGGATCTTAACCTTGCTAATTCGTTATTTATGGCTTTAACTCCATTTAAGCCCAGTCTAGCATCGAATTCTGCCCCTCTAATGGAAAAATATGATGCATAATATGCAATAGGATAGTGTACTTTGAAATATGCTACTCTATATCCCATACTTACATAAGCAACTGCATGTGCCTTTGGAAAAAGGTATTTAATCTTTAAACATGAGTCTATGAACCAGTCAGGAACATTACTTTTTTTCATAAGGTCAATTTCTTCTTCATTGAGTCCCTTTCCTTTCCTTACTTTTTCCATTATTTTGAAGGCTTTTTCGGGTTCAATTTTTTTGTTTATTAAATAATTCATAATATCATCACGACAGGCAATTACTTGTGAAAGGGTTGCTTTCTTTGATGCTATTATATCCTTTGAATTGCTTACCCACACATTAGTACCGTGAGATAACCCTGAAATCCTAACTAATTCTCCAAATGTCTTTGGCCTGGTATCCTCTAACATACTTCTTACAAAATATGTTCCAAATTCTGGAACTCCCAGTGTTCCAACACTAGTGTTAATATTTTTATTTTGAAGATTTAATTTATCCAAAGAATTAAATATTGACAAAGTATCTCTGTCATCCATAGGGATTTTTGTTGGATCAACACCCGTTAAATCACCTAACATTTTTATGAAAGTAGGATCATCATGTCCAAGAGCATCCATTTTAATTAAGTCATCATGTATATACTCATAAGCAAAATGAGTTGTAAAAGTTCTTGAGTTCTTATCATTAGCTGGAAACTGAAAAGGAGAAAATTCATGAATATCTCTATCCTTCGGCACTATCACAAGCCCTCCAGGATGTTGACCAGTTGTCCTTTTTACACCGACAAGATTTTTCACTATTGTTCTTTTTTCAGCATTTGTAAAATAAACTCCCTTTAATTCAATATATGCATTTATAAATCCATAAGCGGTCTTTTCAGCTAAAGTTCCTATAGTTCCTGCTCTAAAAACATGATCTCTTCCAAACATTTCCTCCAAAAACATATGAGCTCGTTCCTGATATTCTCCAGAAAAATTCAAATCAATATCTGGTACTTTTCCTCCTCCAAAACCTAAAAAAGTTTCAAAGGGAATTCTCTGTCCATTCTTTTCCAGATCTGTACCGCATTTAGGACATACTTTTCTAGGCAAATCATATCCAGATTCATAGTAGGGTTCTTCAACAAATTCAGAATATTTACAATTTGGACAAATATAATGAGGAAGCAGAGGATTAACTTCTGTGATTCCCATTAAAGTTGCTACCAGCGAACTTCCAACAGAGCCACGAGATCCAACTACATATCCATCTTCATTTGATTTTTTAACCATTTCAGCAGCAATTAAATACAAAACAGCATAACCGTTGTCTATTATGGCATGAAGTTCAATTTCAATTCTATCCTTAACAATCTTTGGAAGAGGTTCTCCATATATTCTTTTTGAAGTCTCATAAGTTATGGTTCGCACTTTTTCATCTGCTCCATCAATTTTTGGAGGGTTCAAAACTCCCTTTACAGGAATTAATTCTTTTATTTTTGAAGCAATTTTCCTTGTATTATTTATAACAATTTCCTTTGCTATTTTCTCGTCTTCGTAAATTTCCATTGCATTTTCAAGCATTTCGTCGGTTGTTCTTAAGTATAATGGAGGTTGCTTGTCAAATGTTTTTTCTCTTCCCTTTTCAGCGGCTTGTATAACTGATCTAAAAAGAGATTCATGCGGATCAATATAATGAACATCTCCGGTCATAACCACAGGAATATTATATTTTTTACCAATTCTATAGAACTCTTTATACATTTTTTTCATCGTTTCCTTTTTAATTCCTCCATAAATATCAAGAGGCATTACTTCAATATAATCAAAATATCTTGCTGTTTCTTCAAGTTCTTTTACAGAAACTGAAGAAAGATATGTCTGAGCTAATAATCCACTAACACATGCCGATCCTATCAAAAGACCATTTCGATACTTATCTAAAATACTTTTAAATATCCTTGGAGTAAAATAAAAATCTTCTGTATGAGAAACACTTACAAGTTTGTAGAGATTCTTTAAACCTATTTCATTCATTGCAAGTAAAGAAATATGGTATTTAGGTGCTTTTTTATACACTTCTTTTCCCCTAAGTAAATCGAAATCCCATATTTTCTCAATTCCTTTTTCCTTTGCTATATCTTGTAACTTTAAAAACATTTCTGCTGTAACTCTAGCATCTTCACTAGCTCTATGATGATCAAAACTACCCAAATTAAAATAATTTATAAGTTTATCAAGTGAATGACTTTTAAGTTTTTTTACAAGTGATCTTGAAAGTATCAGTGTATCAATTATTGGCATATCCCATCTATCATTTATCTTATTCCTTATTACATTTTTTATAAATGAATAATCAAAATTTGCGTTATGCGCTACAAGTACCGTATTCTTTGAAAATTCGAGAAAAGTCTCTAAAACTTCTTTATCAGACTTTGCGTCTTTAACCATTTCATAGTTTATACCGGTTATTTCAGTTACTTTTTCGGGAATCTCCTGAGATGGTTTCACGAAAGATGAAAAGGTATCTATAACGTTTCCCCCTTTCATTTTTACAGCTCCAATTTCAATTATTTCGTCATCTATAGATTCAAATCCTGTTGTTTCGAGATCAAAAACAGTATAAACAGTGTCGTCAATCCTCGCATTTTCATCTGTAAAGTATTTATAAATTGGTTCTGAATCATTTACAAGATATCCTTCCATTCCAAAAATTG
>CAZGZM010000116.1:0-7181 GCA_964529955.1 uncultured Thermotogaceae bacterium | reverse complement strand
TGACCGGTTTAGGTCTATTATTATTTTGATTATTATTATTTAAGAATAAATCATTCATCAAACAAAATTTTTTCATATAAATTCTCCTTAAGGCAATATTATCACATTATAGGTATTTATACAAGTATATCTCTCTTTAACTTGTTTATCCTTCATATTACTTTATAATACTTAACTTTACTTATTTTAACAAAAAATACTAAAAATTCCTTATGATAAAATTAATATATATAAGAGGAGGTAAAAATGAAATTATTTAAAAACGCTTATCTATTTGAAAATGACCATTTTATAAAAAAAGATTTTTTAGTTAAGGAAGGAAAATTTAAAAAAATAGATTCTAATATATTAATAAATAAAGATTATGAAATTATCGATTTAAAAGACAAATATGTATATCCCGGATTAATTGATTCTCATACACATGTTGGAATTTTTCAAGAAAAAACTGGAAGTTTTTCAGGAAATGATGTTAATGAAATATCTTCTCCAGTAACTCCTGAATGCAATGCAATAGACGCAATAAATCCTAATGATCCTGGAATTATTGAAGCAAGAAACCATGGTGTTACAACTGTTTGTGCACTACCTGGCTCTGCAAATGTTATTGGTGGAGAAGGAGTTGTATTTAAAACAAATGTACAAAATATATACGACGAAAAAATTAAAACTCCCAAAAGAATTATTAAAATGGCCTTCGGTTGGAATCCGGTTTTTTTATGGAGAAACAAAAAAAGAAAACCATTTACCCGATTAGCTGTTTCGGCAATCCTTAGGGAAAATTTAGTAAAAGCAAAAAACTATTTATTGAAAAAGGATAGTGAGTACGATCTATCAATGGAAAATATAGCTTCATTGCTAAAGAAAGAAGCTATTGCCAGAATACATGTTGCAAATCTAGAAGATATTGAGACAATTACTAGAGTTATGAACGAATTCAATATCGATTATATTTTAGATCATGCAACAGCATTGCATACTAATATTGATTTTGCAAAATCGCTTAACGTACCAGTGATTTTAGGGCCATTGAATGTAGCAGGGAAGTCATTTCAAACATATGATTTAACTTTTAATTCTGTTAAGATTTTGTATGATAATGATTTAAATATATCCATAATGACTGATGCACCTGTAATTCCTTTAAAATTGATAAGATTACAGATGTTTTTTATTGATAGATTGAAAATAAATAGATCACAAATACTTAAAATGTTTACTCTTAATCCAGCTGAAGTATTAGGCCTTTCCAATAGGATCGGAAGCATAGAAGAAAATAAAGATGCAGATTTTATAATTATGGATGGTGATATTTTCAATTATAAAAGTAGAGTATTAAAAACATTTATAAATGGAAGTTATGTTGGTGGTGAAGTATCTTGAAGAAAATAATTAAAAAAGGAAACATTTATCCTATTTCCAAGGAAAGTTTTATTGGAGACATTTTAATCGAAGATGGAAAAATCAAAGCAATAGAAGATAATATTCAGTTGAGTGATGCAGAAGTTATTGATGCCTCGGAATTATTTGTATTTCCGGGTTTAATAGAAGCGCATTGCCATATAGGTCTACATAAAGAAAAAACTAATCATTTTTCAGATAACGATACTAATGAATATACTAATCCAGTGACAATCGATTATTATGCATTGGATGCAGTAAACCCATTTGATCATGGATTCAAAGAAGCACTCTCCACAGGAGTTACTACAGTGAATATATATCCTGGTAGCTCGAACCCCTTTGGAGGAATTGGTTTAACATTAAAAACTAATATAGATGTTCCTTATGAAAAAAGAATTATTATGAAACATTCAGCTTTAAAAATGGCTTTAGGTGAAAATCCAAAAAAATCACATCCAAAAAAAATTGTTACTAGAATGGGAACAGCTGCTATTATTAGAAAAACTTTTAATGATGCGATTAATTATAAAAACAAAAAGGACAAAGAATATAATAAGAAGAATGAAATTCTAATACAGGTTCTGAATAAGGAATTACCTGTTCATGCACATGCTCACACATTAGAAGATATGTTAACAATAATAAATATTTCTGAGGAATATAATTTTAAATTGTATCTAGAACATGCTACAGAAAGTCACTTAATTCCAGATATATTAAAAAATAAAAATATTAATGTTTCTGTTGGACCGATGTTTACATCAAAATATAAAATTGAAGTGAATAATAGAACACTTAAAACTCCATATTTATTATCAAGAAATGAAATTAATGATTTTGCTTTAATTACTGATCATCCTGTTATTCCAATTATGAATCTACCTGTCGAGGCATCAATGGCAGTACATTATGGATTGGATGAAAAAACCGCTTTAAAATCTATTACTTTAAATCCAGCAAATATCCTTAAAATATCTGATAGAGTTGGAAGCATCGATGTAGGAAAAGATGCTGATCTGGTGATAACAGATAAATTTATTCTTGATCCTACTCATAGGGTAATAAAAACAATTGTTTCTGGTGATATAGCCTATTCAATTAATAAGGAGAGTTTATTTGTATGAAGTACATAATAAAAAACGTAAAAATAAATACTATTACAAAGGGAGAAACAAATGGAGATATTTTAGTCGAAGATGGCTTGATAAAAAAAATTGATTCTGAATTGTTAGACAATACCGAAGTTATTATAGATGGTAAAAAAGGATTACTTTTTCCCGCATTTATTGATGCTCATTCACATATTGGTTTAAATCCTGAAGGACATGGATTCGAATATGATGATACTAATGAATATTCAGAACCTATTACAGCTGATGTTAGAGCAATTGATGGATTCACTACAAAGGATAAATCATTAAAAGAAAGTGCAAGGGGCGGAGTTATGATTCATTGTATTTTACCTGGCAGTTCTAATCCCATAGGGGGTTTGGGATTTATTGCCAAATATAGTAATTCAAATCTTGTAATGGATCACATTCTAAAATATGATGTAGGATTAAAGATGGCAACAGGAGAAAATCCAAAAAGAGTATTCTCTGAAAGGGATAAATCTCCTAGTACAAGAATGGGTATAGCCTCCATTATAAGAAATTTTCTTATTGATGGGCAAAATTATATAAATAAAAAGAAAAAAGCAGAAAAAGAAAATAAAGTTTTCTCTGAATATGATAATAAATTAGAAATTGCTGAAAAAGTATTATTAAAGGAACTTCCATTAAGAATTCATTGTCATAGAGCAGAAGATATTTTATTTTCAGTAAGATTAAAAAAAGAATTTGATATCTTAGTTTGTATTGAGCATTGCACAGATTTAATTAAAGTTAAAAATGAAATCCGTTCATCAAATATACCTGTCATGCTTGGTCCAATAATGTCCAGTAGGTCAAAAGTTGAATTGATGGACATGACTTATCTTTCATATAAAACAGCGATTGATAATAATATTTTATTTTCCTGTATTAGTGATCATCCAGTATTTCCAGCTGAAACATTAAGGTTTCAAGCTGGAATGGCTATCAATTATGGGGCAGATGAAAATGAAATATTAAGATCTTTAACAATTAATCCTGCCAAAATACTAAATATTTCACATGAATATGGTTCAATAGAGATAGGTAAGAAAGATTATTTATGTCTTTGGAATGGTAATCCATTTGATTCAAGATCTAGAGTTATATGGAATAACATTGATGGATTCATAAGTTAAAAGTGGGTGAGAGAAATGAAAAATATATTAATATTATTAGTTTTAATTTTAACAGTTACCTTTGTTTTTTCTAAAGAGGAGGTTAGAGTTTCGAATTTTGATTTTAATGTGGAATTTTCTAAAAAAAATATTGATAGTTCTTTACAGAAAAAACTTTCTATTACTGCTATTACAGTATATGAAAATGATAAAGACAGATTAAATAGAATTGAAGAAGAATCGAATAATGTAGATGTTGTCTATTTTACTGATTACTATTCTTTATTAGCCAAAAAGGAAGGTTTGTTACTGGATTTGGATACTTCAAAACTAATAAACCTTGAAAATATATTCAGTGTAGCAAAGGACCCGATAAAAGAAAATTATGCAGTAGGATATACTGTTTATTCCTTAGGAATAGTATACAGAGTTGATAAAATTAGAAGGCCTTTAGTATCATGGAAGGATTTATGGAGAGAAGATATTCTTGAATTTCTAGCATTACCTAACTTAAACAATCCCGAAGGACCTGCATTCTATAAAATGATAGATGAGGTTTTTGGTGGAGAAGATGATTCATGGGATTTAAAAATTGCTTTTGAAAAAATAGAAGAAATTAAAGATGAAATTTACAGTTTTTATTCATCTTCAAATGAACTTAAAAATCTCTTTGAAAATGAAGAAATTTACGTTGCAGTAGTTCCTAAGACATTATGGGGTAATTTATATAATTATGGTTTGAATATAATATGGTTAGACCCTCTTGAAGGAAATCCCGGGATAATTAATACTTTATCAATCATAAAGGGAACTGATAATTTAGAGAACTCATATAAATATATTGATTTCGTTTTAAGTCAGAGTACTCAATTATCTCAAGCTCTCGACTTGGTAAATTCTCCAGTAAATAATAATGTGGTAGTACCTGATAACATTTCTGAAAATCTTGTTAACAGTAGAAGTGAAGTCGATGGTTTAATTTATTTTGACTTGAGGAAAATCGTGGAAAACATTGAGAATTGGGATAATTTGTGGGCTGAAAAGATCATGAATTGATCTCTTTATACTCTTTATATGCATAAAAAAGATTTATAAATTCTTTTATATTTAATTGCTCAGCCCGAACATCCTCATCAATTGAAACTATTTTTAATAATTCTGCTGGATTTTCTGAAATAGTTTTTAAATTATTTTTTAATTTTTTTCTCCTCTGAGAAAAACATAAATTTACAAATTTTCTAAATTCTTTGAAATCACTTTCTTTGATTTTAAATTTAGGTAATATTTTTATGACTGAGGAATCAACCTTTGGTTTTGGAATAAATTCAGATGGTTTAACATCAAACCCTTTTATGAAGTCAGCTTGAGTATTTAAATTAATTGTCATTGCGCCGTAATCTTTTGTTCCGATGTCTGCATTCATTCTCTGAGCAAATTCCTTTTGAACCATTAATACTATGAATTCAAATTTTGGACTTTCAACAAATATTTTTTCTAGAATAGGCGAGGTTATATTATATGGAATGTTTGCAACATAAGCTATTTTTTTATTTTTATAAATATTTAAATCAGCTTTCAGAAAATTTTCATATTTGATAATAACATTATTGTCTTTGATCAAATCTTTATGTACTTTAATTAATCTTTTATCTATTTCATATGATAAGACAAATCCAGCCTTTTTTGAAATTTCTGAAGTAAGTATACCGAGACCTGTACCTATTTCAATACAAAAAAAAGACTTATCAATTTTGGTAAAATTAACAATTTTTTTTGGAATATTAGAACTGGTCAAGTAATTCTGGCCCAGAGATTTTTTAAGAAAAATATTATATTTCTTTAATATTTCTGTTGTTTTCATAATAAAATAAAAAAGAGGGAAAACCCTCCCTCTTCTCCTTCTGGCGGAGAGAATGGGATTTGAACCCATGAGCGTCGGTTAGACGCTATACGCTCTCCAGGCGTACGCCTTCGACCTCTCGGCCATCTCTCCTCACAAAGGCTATTATAATGGTCTTTGTTCAAGTTGTCAACTGATTTATGTGATAAAATTTTTAAGAAAAAGGAGGTAAGCATGAAAAAATTGTTTGGAACAGATGGAATAAGAGGAATAGTTAATGAAGATATTACTCCAAAACTATCAGTTAAACTTGGAAATGCTTTAGGCAGATTTTACAGCGGAGAGTATAAAAAAGTAATAATAGGTATGGATACAAGAAGTTCAGGTGATATGTTAGCTTCAGCACTAGCATCAGGTGCTTCTGCATCTGGATTAGATTCTGAAATAATTGGAATATTACCAACACCTGCACTTGCATATTTAACAAAAGTAAACAACTGTCTTGGAGTAATGATTTCTGCATCACATAATCCTGCTATTTATAATGGCTTAAAAGTTCTGGAAAAAGGTAAGAAAATTTCTGATTTTAATGAGGTTCAGTTAGAAAAATTAATGGAAGAGGGATATAATTATACTACTTACTCTCAAGTTGGGAAAGTATATTATAAACCTGAACTTAAAAATACTTATATTGATTATATAGTCGATGAATATAAAGATGTAAAATTTATTAAAGAAAAAATTATTGTTGATTGTGCATATGGAGCTGCTTCTACAATAGTAAAAGAGATTTTTGATAGATTAAATATTAATGCTCAGGTAAATTTCACAGAATTTAATGGTATTAATATAAATGAAGATTGCGGATCTATGAATCCTAATGTACTTAGTAATATGCTCAAGGATGATCAGACAGGAATTTTATTTGATGGCGATGCGGATAGATGCTTATTCGTATTATCGGGAAATAGAATTATTAATGGAGACATGATTTTAGCAATAAATGCTAATAAAATGATTAAAGAAAAAAGATTGAATAAAAATACTGTTGTAGCTACAGTAATGTCAAATTTAGGATTTGAAAATACTTTAAAAAATAATAAAATAAATTTGACAAGAACAAAAGTTGGAGACAAATATGTACTACAAAATATGATAGAAAATGGATATACTCTTGGCGGAGAACAATCAGGTCATATAATTTTCTTTGATAAAAATACTACAGGTGATGGATTAATTACTGCTCTTGAAACTCTTATATCTCTTAAGAAATTAAAAATTAATTTAAACAACTTTTATGAAGAATTTCCAGTTTATCCACAATTATTAAAAAACGTTCCTGTTATTGATAAGAAAGAAGTAATGGAAAACAAAAAATTATTAGAAGTGCTTGATGAATTAGAAGAAAATGAAAATTTAAGAGTCGTATTAAGACCATCTGGTACTGAACCACTAATTAGAGTGATGGTAGAGGGAAAAAATAAAAATGAAGTTGAAAAAACTACAAATGAACTTATAGAATTAGTAGAGGATATAATTAATGAATGAATTTATAACTGTTAAAGGAGCAAGAGTTCATAACTTAAAGAATATTGAAGTAAAAATTCCCAAAAATTCCTTAACAATTATTACTGGATTATCAGGTTCCGGTAAATCTTCTCTTGCTCTTGACACAATTTATGCAGAGGG
>CAZGZM010000115.1:0-7231 GCA_964529955.1 uncultured Thermotogaceae bacterium | reverse complement strand
ATTACACGAACTCAATGGAGGCGGAAGCTTCTCAATAAGTACACCTTTATAAAAACAAATAATAATCATAAAACAATTCAGGCTTACCTTCGGGTAAGCTTTTTCAAAATAATGAACATCTATCAAATAATATTTTATCAGTATCTTAGTAATTACAACAACTAGATCCACACAAAATTTATAACAATAAAAAAGGAACTTCATTTAAACCTAAACTTTTATGGAAGTCCCTTTTTTATTATTTCTTATTCATTTATGTCACTTGGTAAACAAAAGTTAACCAGAAAATATAAACTTTTACTTTCCAATAACTAAACCATTTTTTTAATAAGCAGTGATGCGTTATGCCCCCCGAATCCAAATGAATTACTCAGAACGTAATTTATATTTTTTTCAACTGCGTTGTTTGGAGTATAGTTTAAATCACAAAGTGGATCATTTTGTACCAGATTTATAGTCGGTGGAACAATATTTTTATTCATTGCTAAAATTGAAGCGATTGCTTCTACTGCACCTGCTCCACCTAGACAATGTCCAGTCATTGATTTTGTTGAACTTATTGCCAGTGTATCTCTTTTTCCAAATAATTTTTTTATCGCTCTTGTTTCCATTATGTCATTAAGTGGTGTAGATGTTCCATGAGCATTTATATAATCAACATCACCAGGTTCAATTTCGGCTTCTTCAACTGCTTGTTTCATAGCCATCATAGCTCCGGTTCCAGTTTCATCAGGAGCTGTTATGTGACTTGCATCATCTGTTGCACCGTATCCTACTATTTCAGCGTATATTTTTGCACCCCTTTTCTTTGCATGTTCGTAATTTTCCAGAAGTAGCGTCCCAGACCCTTCGGCCATAACAAAACCATCACGATCTTTGTCAAATGGTCTGCAGGCTTTTTCGGGAGCTTTTCTTGATAGTGCTCCAAGTGAATCAAATCCAGCTACCGAAAGAGGTGTTATAACAGCTTCAGTTCCACCTGACATAACAATATCCTGTCTACCTTCCTTAATCATTTTAAATGCCTCTCCAAGTGCATTTGTACTTGAAGCGCAGGCTGTTACCATTGCTATATTAATTCCTCTGAATCCATATTTGATCGCAAGTGTTCCGGAGGACATATTTGCTATTGTCATGGGTATCATGAAAGGGCTTACTCTACTTGGTCCCCTTTCTAGGAGATTTTTATCCTGGGATTCAATCATATCCATTCCACCGAGACCTATACCATAAATAACCCCTGCTCTCCAGATATCAAAATCTCTTTCAGTAAGTAAACTGTCTTCATAACACATTTTCGAACTTGCTACTGATAATTGAATAAATCTTGAAGTCCTTCTTGCTTCCTTTCTATCCATATAATCAGTTGCTTTAAAATCCTTTGATTCTCCTGCTATTTTTGCTTTAAAATCAGTTGTATCGAACGCTTGTATCCAATCGATTCCTGAAACTCCCCTTTGCAAAGAATTCCAGAAGTCCTCTAAAGTATTACCAATGGAACTGATTATTCCCATTCCAGTTACTACTACTCTGTTCATTTTTTTAGTTCCTCGATAAATTTAACAGCGTCTCCTACTGTTGCTAATTTTGCTGTATCTTCATCAGCTATCTTTACTCCAAATTCATCTTCAAATTTCATGATTAAATCCACTAGATCTAATGAATCGCAATCTAAATCATCTATAAAGCTTGATTCTAATGTAATGTCATCCTTTTCAATTCCTAACTGTTCCGCTATAATTTCAAATATTTTTTCTTTCATTTTTCCCTCCATAATTTTATATTGATAAACCACCATCGATAATAAAAACCTGACCGGTAATATATGATGCTGAATCACTAATCAAGAAATTTACCAGATTAGCTACTTCCTCAGATTTTCCTAATCTTTTTAGTGGAATGCCATTTATTATTTCTTTCTTTTTTTCCTCATTCATTTTATTTGACATATCAGTTTCAATTAGTCCCGGGGCTACAACATTACTCCTTATATTCTTCGCTGCAAATTCCCTTGCTAGTGTTTTTGAGAGTCCAATAAGCGCAGCTTTTGAAGCCGAATAATTAGCCTGACCAGGGTTTCCGTGTATTCCAGACACAGACGAAATAAAAATAATTCTACCTTCTTTATTCTTCATCATATTTCTTATAAATTTTTGAGTAAGATGAAAAGTTCCATTCAAATTTACATCGATTACTTTTTCCCACTTTTCCATATTCATCCTAAGTACAAGTGAGTCGTCAGTTATTCCTGCATTATTAATTAGTGCATCAGGAATTCCATGAATATCAAGAACCTCTTTATAAAAATCCTCTATACTTTTCTTATCTGATAAATCGCAGTAAAAGGGAAACACATTTGCATGACCTAGTTCGTCCTGAATAGACTCTGCCTTTTCTTTATTGCTTCTATAAGTAAAAATCACTTTAAAATTATCTTTTACTAAATTTCTAACTATTGCTTCTCCTATTCCCCTTGAACCGCCTGTAACAACTGCTAATTTAGGCATTTACAAGAATCTCCTCTGACAATGAACTCAGATTATTATTTGTAAATTCGCATTTTCTTTTTCTATCAATTCTTTTCATCATTCCTGTTAAAATCTTTCCAGGACCGACTTCATAAAATTTTTCTATTCCCAGTTCTATTATATTTCTGATACTCTGCTCCCATTTAACAGGTGATGCTGATTGAATAACAATATAATTTTTTATTTCTTTTACATTTAGAGGATAGGGATCAGAAGTAACATTCGAGATAACAGGAATCTTTGGTAGGGAAATTTCAACATCCTTTAGAAATTCTTCTAATTTTTTTGATGCTTCCTTCATATATTTTGTGTGAAATGGAGCACTTACTTTCAACTGAACCGCCTTTCTTGCTCCAGCTTCCATACTTATTTTCATAACCGCTTCGACTGCCGCTTTCAATCCGGAAATTGTCACCTGACCAGGACAGTTATAATTTGCAATAATAACATCTCCATCATTAGACACTTCTGAACAGAGTTTTTCAACATCATTTGATGTTAGTCCTATAATTGCCGCCATGGTTCCTTTACCTGGCTCAATTGATTTTTGCATTTCTTCTCCTCTTAATCTTACAAGTCTTAACGTATCTTCAAAGGATATAACTCCAGCAAAATAAAGTGCACTGAATTCACCTAAACTAAATCCTGCAACTATCTCTGGAACAATTCCCATTTCTTTCATAATTTCTGAGGAGATTACACTGTGTAAAAAGATTGCTGGTTGAGCATTTTTGGTTAATGTTAAATCTTCTTCAGGGCCGTTATTTATTAAATCTATGAATTCCTTTCCAAGAACTTTTTCTGCTCTATTAATGAATTCTCCTGTTAATGAAAAACCCTTCAAACCGTCTAACATACCAACATATTGACTTCCTTGACCGGGAAAAATAAAACTATTCATTTATTTCACCTTCCTCTAATTTTTCAATTATTTTTGATGCCTCTTCAAAGATATTCCTGATAATATCCTTAACAGGTAATATTTCATTCACAAGTCCAACAACTTGACCAGCCATAACCGATCCTGTCTTTATATCTCCTTCTTTTACTGCCTTTCTTAAACCTCCAAGCGCTATTGTTTCAATTTCTTCAAAATCGGCTCCCTTTTTCTCAAGAGATAATATTTCCTTTGTAAGATTGTTTCTTAATGACCTCACTGGATGTCCTGTGGAATTTCCAGTAACGACTGCATCAAGACTTCTGGATTTCAATAATTTATTCTTAAATTTCTCATGTACTTCACTTTCAGGGGAGCAGATGAATCTCGTTCCAAGTTGAACACCTTCTGCTCCTAGACAAAATGCAGCAGCTACTCCTCTTCCATCTGCTATTCCTCCAGCTGCAACAACTGGAATGGAAATCGCATCAACAGTTTCAGGTATCAAAACCATTGTTGTGAGTTTTCCTATATGCCCTCCAGCTTCCATGCCTTCAGCAATTACTGCATCTGCACCAATTCCTTCCATTCTTTTTGCAAGAGAACCTGAAGCAACAACTGGAATTATTATTGTACCGATATTCTTTAATCTCTCAACATACTTTGCAGGATTTCCCGCTCCCGTTGAGACAACCGGAACTTTTTTGTCAATAACAACTTTAACTAATTCATCGATTTGAGGAGATAGGAGCATAAGATTAACACCAAATGGTTTTGCGGTTATTGATCTAAGTTTATCTATTTCTGTTGCTAGTTCCTCTGGATTTAAATTTCCAGCTGCTATTATCCCTAATCCTCCTGCTTCTGAAACTGCTGAAGCAAGATTTGCAGTTGCTGCCCAGGCCATTCCTCCCTGAAAAACTGGGTATTTAATGCCTAATAATTTTGAAATACGGTTTCCAGTACGCAACTTCTTTCCTCCTTATCTGTTTTCCAATTCAATAAAAGACTAATCCAACTCAATCCTGCGCCATAACTTATAAGAAGTACTTTCTGATTATTAAGTAACAATCCCTTTCTAGTTGCTTCATCTATTGCAATGGGAATTGAGGCTGAGCCAGTATTTCCTAAATATGAAATGTTAGAAATAATCTTATCTTCAGAAATTTTAAGCTCTCTATTCACTGCCTTTAAAATTCTTGCATTTGATTGATGAGGAATAAACTTGTCCAGATCTTCAAGATTAAAACTAGCTCTTTGAAGTATATTTTCAATAGATTTTATTGTATTCCTTACTGCAAATTTAAATATTCCATTTCCATTCATTTCGATTTTACTATTGAGATCTATTCCTAATTTAAGAGTATCGCATTTTGTCACATCAGTCCCAAAATCTTTGCTGATAATAAGATTATTCCCTTTCATATTTCTTTCAAGAATAATCGCTCCTGCACCATCTCCGAAAAGAATTGAAGTGGCTTTGTCTGAATAATCCAGTCTGGAACTTAAAATTTCAGCACAAACAATCAAGGATGACTTAAGATTAAGTTCGTCCATAATTGCAACTGCTGTAATCAATGATTGATTAAAACCTGTACACCCGGAAATAACATCATATGCAAGCGCTGGTTGTATATCAAGTTTATCCGCTAATCTAGTAGCAATAGCCGGGAAACTACTTTCAGGAGCAGATGTATGAAAAAGAACCAGTTCCGGTTTATTGTCAACATCTTTTAGAGCCTCTTTAGAAGCTTCAATCGCTAAGTCTAATATATTTTCATCCTGAACATACCTTCTTGTAATAATTCCTGTTCTTCTTTCAATCCAACCTTTATCTAAACCCAGGATTCTCTCTAATTCGACATTTGTTACTACTTTTTCTGGTACATATGAACCTGTTCCAGCAATTCTCATTGCATATTCACCTCCTACATCAAAAATAGGTGCAATCGCATACCAGTTGATTTTTCTTGAAATTTGTATGAAAATAGAACTGTTGTTTGTTTTAGAATTCTAAAACCGAACTCTTTTTTAAAAAAAGCATCTGGCATGAGATTCCATAAAGAAAACCCGGAGGTGAATCACTTGAAAGATAAAGAGTACATAAAAAAAATTCTTCCGCACAGAGATCCCATTTTGCTTGTAGACGGTATTATTGACGAAGAACAAGATCTTATTATAGCTTACAGAGAAATTAAAAAAGAAGATCCGATATTTAAAGGGCATTTTCCAGATTACAAAATATACCCTGGTGTATACATCATAGAAGGATTTGCACAAACTGCAGGATTAATGCTCTTGAAGAAAAAGGGGAAAACTCCTCTTTTCCTGGGAATACAAAATGCAAAATTCAGGTCCGAAGTAAAACCAGGAGATAAACTGGAGTATGTTGTACAAAAACAGAAAGAAAAATTGGGAATCGTTTTTTTAAGCTGTTCGGCAAGAGTAGGAGATACTGTGGTAGCTACAGCTAACATTTCCGTAGGTGTAAAATAATTCTAATTTACTTAAAATATTTTTTAATAAAGGATAATGCATTAAGGTTATGCTACTATTAAGTATTAAATTTATATTGGATGTGGTTTCATGGTAGATAACCTTTTTATTCTAGATAAAGTAATACAAAAATCCAGAAATGATAAAAAAGTAATATCTTTGATTTCTTATGGCTCATATACTAGAGATGATTTTGATAAGTTTTCAGACATTGAATTTTATGTTTTCATAGAAGATGAAACTTATATAAATTTTGATTCACACAAATGGTTGAATGAAATATATCATGTTGAAAGTTCCTTTGTTAATATTCACGAAATAACAGAAGTTATCTTTAAATATGGAATAAGAGGAGAATTTCATTTTTTACCATACTCAAAGGCAAAGGAAGAAATAAATAATTGGAAAGGAAAGGTTTTCATAAAAAATATCACAAAAACACTTCTGGTAGATAAAAGGGGAGAATTAAAAAATATATTAACCAGTATTATCCGTAACGGTATGATTTTTGATAAAGATAAAATCATGGAAGAAATCGTTAATAATTTTGTTAATGGAACAATTTTTGAATGGAACGTTCTACAAAGAAGGGATCTTTTTAGAGCTTATACATTGCATTTTAAAAATTTGCATACCCTTGCAAAATTACTATCTCTGAAGCATAGAAAAATCGAGCATCTTTACTCTCCAAGATTAATTGAAACATTTATAAGCAAAAATGAATTAAAGGAACTTAAGTATTGTTTTCCACAATTAGAGATGGAATCATTGACAATTTGTCTTGAAAAAATCTTGCTTTTTTTTAAGGCTGCTGGAAAAGATATTTTTTGTCTCCCTCAAAAAGAATTGTTGGAAATTGCTTGCGAAAGAATTATTAAAAGGGCATATAGAATTGAAATTGCAGTTGTCAAAGGTAGTAAAATCCTTTTCATAGAACAAACTCATAAAAACCCAGATAAAAGCTACTGGCTTCTTCCAGGCGGAGGACGGGAAATTGGAGAAACAGATCTTCAATCTGCTAAAAGAGAATTAATGGAAGAAACCGGATTGAGTGTAAAAGAAATCGATTTTTTTCATAAATATAAAACTCCACAGAAAGACACATATCCATTTGCTAAACTCTTTATTACTGAATACACTGAGGGTATTCCAAGACCTGGCGAAGAACCCGAAGATCCAAATGGAGAGATATACAAAATAACTGACATTAAGTGGTTTGATCTTTCCAATGAAGAAGATATAAATGAACTCTTAGAAAAGAACGGAAATTATCTAAGTGAAAAAGTTAAACAACTATCGCTTTATGTAAAAAATTTAATGGAGGAATACT
>CAZGZM010000114.1:0-7299 GCA_964529955.1 uncultured Thermotogaceae bacterium | reverse complement strand
CATTATAGGAGGTTTCTAAGGGATTTTTCTCCGAATCAAAATCTGAATACATAACGCCATATTTTATGAATTCATAGCTTTTATTCTCTTTATATTCAAAACAGATTACTTCAACTGGTTTGCTGAATTCTTCTTTATACTTTAATCGTTCCATCTGAAAATTAATTGATTCTGTTAAGCATAATTGAATTATTCTTTTATCTGAATCTGATAAGAAAGAAATTAGCCCAATACCATCTTTATTTTTAATTGGTTTATAATGACTGAAGTGATTTGTTCTGTCAAGCGGGTTATTCAGATTATTATACACATTATTATCTATGGTATTCTCAATTAAAACTCTTCCTGAAAAACCATAGATATTTATGGAATATCTGCTTGCCCATCTATGTTTATTTTTCCAACTTACGAACCTTTTTGATGTAATATTAAAAATATATCCTGATTCAGTTTTAAAGGATGCAGAATAATTATATGTTCCTTTTTTCATGTTAAGAGTTTCCTTAAAACTAATAATATTCTCAAGATTCATCTTAACAACCTGAATATTTTTTTCTTTGATCAGGTAAATTTTCATTGATAATGGGTCTGGAAGATTAACTAACTCAGGAACATTCATATCTCCCTGATTAAAGATTCCCTGAATAAAAGTTCCTGGAAGTTCCTGAAAAGCTATTTCTAAGGTACTTCTAATACCCAAATATCCATTTGCTATAGTAAAAATAGTTTCCTTTGATCCTCTATTCTTTATTGATAAAGTTCTATTTATTATTTTCCATTTTTTCATTAAAAATCACCTTTTTTATTAAATATTAGCTTTTAAGAATTCAAAACAATTTCATTTTTTTATATATTATAATTTTATAGGATATACTTCAAAATTATTATTACTAATGAAATCTTTACTGGTGCATATTTTTATGATTTAATTTCTTTAGCATTTGAAAAATAATTTTTATAATGTCTCAGTAAAGATAATCCTTTTTTTAGTTTATATAATTTTTAGATCAACTAAAGAATAATATTTTTTTAGATTAGCGAATTTCATTTTAATAAAATATAAAAATAAATTAAAAATATATGTAGATATTATCTATAATTATAATAACCATTAAGACTAATATACATACTAATAAAATATTAAAAAAATCCTATAATACATTATTATATTGATATAATTAATGAATAGATAATAATAATAATTGTATGATAAAATATTTTCATTAAAGGAGGTGTGAATATGAAAAAGATTCTAGTGTTAGTAATGTTATTAATTTTGGTAGTAGGAGTTTTTGCTAATCTTGTAGTCTATACAAGTGTTGATGAAGCAAATGCAAGAAAAATATTGAATGCCTTTACAGAAGAAACGGGGATAAAAGTTGATTATGTTTTTCTTTCTTCTGGACCTGCTTTAGCAAGAATTGAAGCTGAAGCAAAAAATCCGCAAGCTGATGTATGGTTTGGAGCCCCAATGGCTAATCATATAATTGCGAAAGATAAAGATTTAACAATGCCATATAAAACACTTAGTGTTTATGGTATATCTCCAGAATTCTATGATGTTGATGGGTACTTTCATCCAATTTATATGAATCCGCTTGGAGTAGGAGTTAATACTGAAGTATTAGAACAAATTGATGGACCTATACCTGTAAAATGGGAAGATTTATTGAACCCAGCCTATTCAAGAATGATTCAGTATCCAAATCCACAATCATCTGGTACAGCTTATTCATTTATCACCGGATTGATTGAAGTCTTTGGTGCAGACGGAGCAATGGAATATTTCAGAAATCTATCTCCAAATGTCCAAACGTATACTCAAAGTGGAACAGGACCTTCTAAAGCAGTAGGACCAGGTCAAACTGCAATTGGAATCCAGTTTACTCCAGCATTCTTCCAGTTTATGGAGCAGGGATATCCTGTTGATGTTGTATTTCCAGAAGAAGGTGTTCCATATGAAATAGCTTGTACTTCAATTATTAAGGGTGCAAAAAATGAAGCTGATGCAAAGAAATTAATAGATTGGGTTGTTTCTAAAAATGGACAGCAGCAAGTAGTAGATCAGAAAACTTACTTCTATCCAATCAGACCGGATGTCGACTTCGGATCACTTCAACCATTATCAACGATTAAATTACTTAAAATCAATGAGACATGGGCAGCAGAAAATAAATCAAGAATAATCGAAAAGTGGGTTGAAGAAGTACTTCCATATTAATTAATATGCGGGGGCGATGAGCCCCCTTTTTTGGAGGTTTTTTGTGGGTGTAAAATCTGAAGAAATAAAAAATAGAGCTAAAAATTTGTTAAAGGACCCAATATTATTAATAACCATTATTATCATATTTGTTTTAATAGCTATTTTTATTGTTTATCCGCTAATAAGAGTTTTCTTGGTTAGTTTAAGAGACGATTCTGGTAATTTGAGTTTTAGCGCATATGAGAAATCATTATCAAACAGATACATGCTCCAGGGGTTTCGAAATAGCTTGGTAGTTGCAGGTTTAACTGCATTTTTTGGAATGTTTATCGGGTACATATTTGCTTATACAATTAATAGAACCGATATTCCTTTTAAAGGATTTTTTAGGACAATAGCTATTATGCCTATTGTATTTCCACCATTTATCGGAGCCCTTTCAATAATAATGTTATTTGGATTTAATGGGTTGATCACTGCAGATATTTTTGGAATAAGAAATTTTCCTGTTTATGGATTCTGGGGACTTATGATTGCTCAGATTGTATCTTTTTTTCCTGTAGCTTTTATTACTTTAGATGGAGTAATAGGTACAATAACTCCAACACTTGAAGATGCGGCATTTAATCTTGGCGCAAACAGATGGCAAGCCTTTGCAAAGGTTATTTTACCAATGTCTGTTCCTGGAATTGCAAGTACAATGCTTATACTTTTTATTGAATCTCTTGCTGATTTTGGAAATCCATTAATTCTAGCTGGAAGTAGATTTCCTATATTATCAGTTCAGGCATATCTTCAAATTACTGGAATGAATGATATACGAGGAGGAGCTGCTATTGCGATATGGTTATTGATTCCATCGTTAATCGCTTTTGTTGTTCAAAAATATTGGGTAGCAAAGAAAAAATATATTACTGTAACCGGAAAACCTACAATATCTGTTTTAAAGAGCGTAAGTAAACCTATGAAATGG
Source organism: uncultured Thermotogaceae bacterium (assembly GCA_964529955.1). GTDB lineage: Bacteria > Thermotogota > Thermotogae > Petrotogales > Kosmotogaceae > JASGMR01. The sequence goes on along the minus strand of CAZGZM010000114.1, from coordinate 4,123 downwards.
TTTTTATTTGCTTTATGTGTGATTTTTTCAATTTTCATTCTAACTATATATTTAACTATATTTTGGGGTGCTTTCACTCAATCCTGGGGAATGAATAACACATTTACTCTTAAAAACTTTAAATATGTTTTTGATGTAGGTTTAGGTTCAATAATTGATACCCTAACAATTGCCTTGACTTCCACTCCAATTTCGGCACTGCTAGGTATGATAATTGCATTTTTATTGGTAAGAAAAACCTTTCCAGGTAAGAGACTCATGGAGTTCTCTTCGGTATTGAGTTTTGCAGTTCCCGGTACAGTAATAGGTATAGGATATATTTTTGCATTTAATACCCCTCCCTTTTTATTAACTGGAACTTTAGCAATATTAGTTTTCAATTTTGTATTTAGATATATGCCTGTAGGTATACAGTCTGGAGTAGCTCTTTTAAATCAGGTTGATCCAGCAATTGAAGAGGCAGCATATACTCTTGGAGCTGATAATCGGCAGGTTTTTTCAAAAATTACATTGCCACTTATTGTTCCTGCTTTCTTTTCAGCTTTAGTTTTTGCTTTTGTCAGAGCTATGACAGCTATAAGTGCAGCAATTTTTCTCGTTTCAGCAAAATGGAATTTAATCACGGTTCAAATTTTAAGTCAAAGTGACTCTGGAAGATTATCTGAAGCGTGTGCATTTTCAGTAATTTTGATAGTAATGATAATGACTTTTGTTTTTGTTTTAAAGATATTTTTAAAGAATAAAATCAGTCTTTCTAATAATAAAGCTATTTAAATGGGAGGAAGATAATGGGCCTTGAATTAAGAAATATAAAAAAAGTTTTTAAAAGTTTAAATACCGAAACTGTAGCTGTTAAAGATTTTAATCAGAACATTGAAGAAGGTAAACTTGTTACTCTTTTGGGACCGTCTGGATGTGGCAAAACAACTACTTTAAGAATGATAGCTGGTTTTGAAATTCCAACAAGTGGAAGAGTTTTTTTGAATAATTCAGATGTTACAAATCTTCCTCCAAATAAAAGAAATATTTCAATGGTTTTCCAGAGTTATGCTCTTTTTCCTCATCTTTCTGTTGAGGACAATATTTCCTTTGGTTTGAAAATTAAACATTTATCTAAAAAAGAAATAGTAAAAAAAATTAATAAAATGATTGATTTAGTTGGATTGAAGGGATTAGAAAAAAGAAGGCCGGAGCAATTATCTGGTGGACAGCAGCAAAGAGTGGCACTTGCAAGAAGTTTAGTAATGGAACCTCTGGTTCTTCTTTTTGACGAGCCTTTATCAAATCTTGATGCTAAATTAAGAGAAAGTATGAGATTGGAAATTAGGAGAATTCAACAGGAAGTAAATATAACTAGTGTGTATGTTACTCATGATCAAGTAGAAGCAATGAGTATTTCAGATATAATTGTGGTTATGAATAAAGGAGAAGTAATGCAGATTGGAAATCCCTTTGAAATCTATGCGAAACCAAAAAATAGCTTTGTAGCAGATTTTATAGGAAGAGTTAATTTTATTGATGGAGAAGTCAAAGCATTGGATGGAAAATATGTTGTTCTTAACTGTCCCATATTAAAGAAAAAAGTAATAGGTGTTAATGGAAGCAATTTGAATATTGGAGATTCAGCACGAGTAATTTTAAGGCCAGAATCTTTATCTGATATAAATGAAAATCAGGATAATAGTATAGAGGGAAAAATAAATAAATTTGTATTTCTTGGGTCGAATGTAGAATATGAACTGTTATTAAACGAAAACAAAAAAATAAATGCTATTACCTACAATCCTATTGAAAGAAAGCTTCCTGTTGTAAATCAGAAAACAGAGCTTTATTTTTCCAGAGAAAGTGCATGGATAATAAAAAAATAATTATTTTTCTAAAAGAATAATAATAAATAAACACTTGAGATTAAAAGACTAACTACTAAAATGAGCATTCCATACAGCATGAATTTCACAAATTTTAAGGGTTTTGCGGAGGATTTTTTTAGAATTGCCAATCCTACTACATTAGCTGATGCTCCAATAGCAGTTCCGTTTCCCCCAAGACATGCCCCAAGTGAAAGAGCCCACCATATTGGATCTAAGTTTCCGTATAATACTGGATTAAACTCTTTCATTGATTCAACTATTGGAATCATCGTTGCTGTATAGGGAATATTATCAACAAAGGCAGAAGCAAAACCTGAAACGTTCAAGAAAAGTAGTTTTGAAGTTGTGAAGGAACCCTTTGAAAGTGTCAGCATAAAATTTGCCAGTTGATCCAGAACGCCTGTTTCTTCTAGTCCGCCAACCATAATAAAGAGTCCGACAAAGAATAATAACGTTGCCCATTCAATTTTGGAAAAGGATTTTTCAATGTTTGTTGGTTTAATAAGAATAGCAGCTAACATTGCGGCAAGAATTGCTATCATTGAACTGGGAACGCGAATTACTTCCTGAAGTATAAAAAGAATTATCGTTATAATTAGAAGAAATACTGATATATTAAAGTTCTTTCGATTATTTTTTAAGGGGTCTCCCATATTAACTGCATCGAGGTTCTTTTTTTCTTGGACTAGTGTTTTTTTAAAAAGTAGAATCAACAAAGCGTTACTGACTAAAAAAATAATTATCAAAACGGGACCAAGATTAACTATAAAATCCATAAAAGATAGATTAGCTGCAGATCCTATCATTATATTAGGCGGATCTCCTATTAATGATGAAGCACCACCTATATTTGAGGAGAAAATTTCTCCCAAAACAAATGGAGTAGGATCAACTTCTATACTGTCACAAACCGCCAATGTTATAGGAACTATAACAAGTATTGTTGTAACATTATCTAAAACAGCAGAAACTACCGCTACGATAGCTGTGAGATATATATAAAGTCTAAGGATACTTCCCTTTGATAGTTTAAGAGCGACAGTTCCAAGGTATTCAAAGATACCGGATTTTTTTATAATGGATACAAAAATCATCATACCCATTAAAAGGAAGATAGTGTTGAAGTCTATGTATTCACTGAAAATTTGAGCTGGCTCTGAAAACACTCCAAGGAAAACCATGGCAACTGCTCCGAGCAAGGCAATGATTGTTCTGTTAATTTTTTCTGTAACTATCATCGCATATGCTGCTATAAATACAATTATTGCGAATAACTCATGCATTAAGACCATCTCCCATAAAAAAACCTCTCAATTATATATCAAAATTAGTTATTAGTTAACCTCATAAATAAATTTTTACATAAAAATAATATAGCTATAAAAGTATGTTTAAACGTTTTACTGAGTTTTGGAAAATTTGAATATTCAAGAGCTTTATGAGATAATAATGTAATCTGCTCTGGAGGAGAAAAATGAATTTAATAAAAAGTTTAGAAGGTGAATTTTCTGAATATCGTTATAAAGGTGACAGGAATGATCCAAAAAAGCCAGTACTGATTACAAAGGAAGTAAGAAATATTTCGAAGAAATACTTCAACGAAACAAAGAATATGGATAAAGAAAGCATATTCAATATCTGTGAAGAAATGCTGGATACTAAAAAGTGGGAATTCTGGATATTAGGCTTTGATTGGGCATTTAAAATCAGAAAGAAATATAAGTGTGAAGATTTTTTTAGATTCAGTGAATGGATAGATAAATATGTTAAGGGATGGGACAGTTGTGATGATTTTTGTACTCATGCCTTTGGGTACTTTTTATATAAATTCCCAGAATTTTTCAAAGAAACGTATAAATGGACAGAAAATAAAAATATGTGGTACAGAAGAGCTGCCTCGGTTGTATTGATATATCCAATAAAAAATGAAATTTTAATCAATGAAGGATTTGAAACAGCAGATAAATTGCTGACTGATGATGAAGATCTCGTTCAGAAGGGGTGCGGATGGATGCTTAAGGTAATAGCAAATAAGCATCAGAATCTGGTATTTGACTATGTTCAAAAAAATAAAAAAACAATGAAAAGAATGATTCTTAGGTATGCAATAGAAAAAATGCCTCTCGAAAAAAAGAAAATACTTATGAATAAAAATGATTTTTGATTATGGAGGGATTAATTAAGAATTATTGACTTATAATCCTTAAAAAACAAAATTCTTATGGGTTCATAAATTATTGCCTCTAAGTTTG
>CAZGZM010000113.1:0-7323 GCA_964529955.1 uncultured Thermotogaceae bacterium | reverse complement strand
CACTTGACGGATTTCCGATGACAAAGAAGGGAGAAGCGAAGAAGGCTCTTAAGACTGCTACTATTTATTCTTTCCTTGGATCTGTTGTCGGAATGGTAATACTTGCACTTGTTGCACAACCAATAACAAAGATTGCCCTTATGTTCTCACCAATGGATTACTTTCTTCTCGCTCTCTTTGGATTGACAACTGTAGGTTCCTTAACATCCAAGAACTTTGTTAAAGGCCTCATAAGTGCAGCACTTGGAGTATTCCTTGGGTTGATAGGAATGGACCCTATAATGGGAATGGGAAGATTCACATATGGTTCTATGAATCTTCTTTCGGGTATTCCCCTTATAGCAGCGTTAATAGGATTGTTCGGTTTTTCTGAAATACTCATGCAGGTTTCAGATAAGAGTATGAAACCAATATCACATAATATAGAAAAGGATAAAATAAGTACAAGAAAGTTACTCAAATATTTTCCGCTTGGTTTATTTTCTGCCCTTATAGGTACTTTAATAGGAGCATTACCAGGAGCGGGTGGTCCCGTTGCATCACTTATTGCATATGACCAGGCAAAGAAGACAACCAAGAACCCAACTGCGCCCTTTGGAGAGGGAGCTGTTGAGGGTATTGTTGCAAGTGAATCTGCAAACAATGCTTGTATTGGTGGAGCTCTTATTCCTATGCTGACCCTTGGTATTCCGGGAGATGCTGTTACTGCAGTTATCATTTCTGCACTTTATGTTCACAATTTACAACCCGGACCTCTTCTTTTCACTCAGACACCTGACCTGTTCTATACATTGCTTGTTGGTGGTTTCATTGGTTGTATAATGATTCTTGTCTTGGGATTCACAGTAGCACCTCAGCTTGCGAAGATAGTTCTTATTCCAAAAAAGATACTGCTTCCGCTGGTGGCTATACTGTGTGTTATTGGAGCTTATGCGATAAGTGGAAAGGTATTCGATGTCCTATTAATGATATTATTTGGATTTGCAGGATTCATAATGAAGAAGAGAGGTTATTCGGTTGCACCTATGGTATTAGGCTTGGTTTTAGGTAAGATGATGGATGAAAATTTCAGAAGAGCTGTTTCTCTCGCTCAGTATGAAGATAATCCTATATTTGCTATGTTCTCCAGCCCTATTAGTATTATCCTTATTTGTCTTGTTATCTTTTCTCTTCTTTCTAATCTTCCTGCTTTTAAAAAGATTTTTAGTGGTAAGAAAAACGGAGGTACCCAATGAAAATAAAGGCAACAAAAAAGAATTTAAATGGAATTTTATCTGTACCTGGTTCAAAAAGTCATACTATTAGAGCTGTTCTAATAGCAACCATGGCAGAAGGAGTTTCACATATTTATAATCCTTTAGCAAGCAGAGATTGTTTATCATCACTTGTAGTAAGCAAAGCCTTTGGAGCTAAAGTAAAAAGAATGGATAATCACTGGGAAGTTGAAGGAGTTGGGAAAAATTTAAAAGTACCAGAAGATGTTATTGATTGTGGTAATTCAGGCACAACTCTTTATTTTACTACTGCTATGGCAGGCACAATAAAGGGTGGGGCTACTGTTTTAACAGGAGATCATCAGATAAGAAAAAGACCGATAAAGATTCTTTTAGATGCGATAAATAAATTGGGAGGAGACTCTTTTACAACTAGACCCGATTCACTCGCATGTCCTGCAGTTATCAGAGGACCAATAAAGCCTGGAGAAGTAACATTCAGCGGAAGAATGTCTCAATACGTTTCAGCGATGATGCTTGTGTCTCCTCTTTTGGAAGGTGAAATGAAAATTCTTTTAGAAAAACCTTATGAAAAACCATATCTTCAGATGACAGTTGATTGGATGGAAAAACAGGGAATAAAGGTTGATTACGATAATGAAAACTATAAATATTTTAAAATCAATGGACCCCAGGAATATAAAACTGTAAGTGAGAGAATTCCAAGTGATTGGGAAGGGGTTGCGTTCCCTCTAGTTGCAGCTTTAATCACCAACTCTAAAATAATTATAGAAGATTTGGATCTATCTGGAAGTCAAGGTGATTCAGTCATTGTTGATATTTTACAGGAAATGGGTGGCAATATAATAATTGATAAAGAAAACAACTCTCTCATTGCTGAAGGTGGAAATAAGTTAAAGGGTATTAAAATCGACTGTATGGATATCCCTGATGCTGTTCCTGCGCTTTCAGTAGCTGCAGCATTTGCGGAAGGAGAAACAAAATTAACCGGAATAGAAATGGTCAGAGTAAAAGAAACTGATAGGGTTGCAGTAATGAAGGAAGAACTACAAAAAATGGGAGTAAGAGTTGAAGATGCTGAATCATCAATGACAATTTACGGAGGGTCAAAGATTAAAGGTGCTGAGGTTGAAAGCCATGATGATCATCGGGTAGCTATGGCTCTTGCAGTGGCTGGTCTTGGAGCTGAAGGAGAAACGATTGTCAATGAAGCTGAATGCTGTGATGTTTCATTCCCTGATTTTTATAATATAATGAATAAAGTAAATGCAAATTTTGAAGAATTAGAATAACTATATACTATATATAAAAAAGGGGTAATCCAATTAGGATTGCCCCTTTTACAATTTTATCCTTAAAATTAATCTGCTTTAAAAAAGAACCAATTTGCTTCCTGGTTATAGTCAGTAGAGTAGAATTCAAGACGACTATCGTCACTTCTTGGTTTGGCATGTGCACAAACGTCTCCAGTTTCTATAACAAATAAATTCATTTTATTTACTTTTTCATTTGAATAAAGTTTTCCTGAAGGATAAACATATTTTTTATGCATTGTGAATCTTATAGCATTATCCATTCCTTCTTTAAATTTAATTGGACTATATTGATCATGACTATTCTGATACATGTAGCCGTGATGAGATTTGCCGTTATGGGAATATACAAGATACATAACAACTTCGTCTCCATCTTTTACTCCCGAAGTTGTAGTATGATTTACAGGCACAACTGTAACACCAAGTATTTCTTTATCATCATTTACTTCAATATGTTGATTTCCAGATGTTTCAACATAATAATATCTTTCAGTTGTAGCACCATAAAAAAGCTCTGATTGTTGTTCATAAGTCATGGAAGAACTGTAAAGAGATAAATCAATATAAATTTTTCTTAATTCATCCTCAATTATTCTTGTCATAAATTCGTATTTTGACATATAAGCACCGAATGTGAAAGAAACTACTTTCGGTGGTTGAGTGTTATTGAAATCTTCTAGGGGATTATTTTCAGTTAATAATTCATCTATTTCAAATTCTGACCCATCCTTTGCTGCATACAGATATATTTCCTCGTTTACGATTGGGCTGTATGTAAATGTAAAGTGCTCAGGTAATAAACCTGAATTATAATAATCTAAAAATAGCTCAAGTTCTCTATTATCTGGTAACTGTTCAAATACGTATCTTCTGACTCCGCCACTGAAAGATTTTGTTGAATCGCCTTCTACATAGAGCTTGAATTTTGAGATACAGGATAAATTATCCTGATTAACTTCATCAATCTCTGGATAATGATAACTATCTCCATCTTTTAATGCAAATCGAACATCGGAATATAAATTTCCACCTAATCCATTATACAAATCTGAATAATCTATTGAAGCATAAGAACTACCATCTAAATTGATTAACTGATCAGGATCGTGAGAAATAAGTTCTTCTGACCACGCAAGTCTGAAAACAAATACATTTTCGAATCCATAAGCTAGTCTGATAAAACTGTCTATGTATGGATAATAATCTGAATTTCTTACCAACTTATCTTCATAATCGTATTCTCTATAAATATCCCCACGGTTAAATTGAGAAATCAATCTTTCTCCACAGTTTGTAAAACTGGATATCTGAACCTTAAAATCATAAATGAAGGATTCAATTTTTGTTTTTGCAGTATCGGAAGTAACAGGTACATATTCATTATCAGATAAAATAACATTATCAGGATCTACTTCTGTATAATTATAATATTCAGCCAATAATATTGTTCCTTTTAATTCATAATTAATCATTTGCATGTAGAAATTTAAATATGATGCTAAAAGCTCATCCAGAAAACCTTCCGTTTTGAAATTGTTAATATTTTGAAGTGCTAAGTAATCAACAGCTTGATTCAGTATCTTGCTGTATGAATGTTCGCCTGTTATGTGCTGTCTGATATCCAGCATAGCTTGTTCAATATTATAAACACCTACACCTTCTATTGCATTAATAAAACTATTAACAGCGCTTTGATATGTTGCTGTAGCAGGTTCTTCAGTTTTGTCCAAAATATTTATTAGGCCTTCAATTCCATTTGGATTAAGATAATGATTCCATGCTGTATCTATTACTATAAGATGATTATCGCACATAGAATTCCATGTATCGAGAGCTTCTGACTCAGCTAGTTTTGCATTTACACTGTTAAAGCCATCAGCGACCTGCTTTTCTAAAATATCAAGTTGTTCCTTAATAGCTGTTAAATCACTTAAAACAGTGTCTTCAAACGCTTTTTTATCTACATTAGATTTTACTTTTCCAGCAACTTGGGCAACCTTTCCAAGAACTTTAAGAACTTCCATAGCTATTTGACCATCCATAGAGATATCTAGGGATTCTACTTGAGTTGATTTAAAATACTCCATCAATTCTTCTAAAAATCCATGATTCATTGACGCATATATTTCCAGAGGATCCTTTTGGGGTTCAGGTGTTGGCGGCCTCAAACACCCTGTAAAACTAAATAACAAAAAAACTGAAACAAAAAGAACTAACCATTTTTTCATTTTAACTGCCTCCTATAAACGAACTAAATTGAGTAGTTTTTTACTCATCTTAATTATTCAATTATTAAATTTTTGAAAATCCACTTAAAATAAAATAAAAAAAAAATAAAAAAATAAATTGATCCTAACTCTTAAGTAATTTTAACATCAATTTGATTAAAATTCCATATGTAAAATGAATAAACGTTGACAGAAATCCAGTTTTATCGTATTATATAACCGTTTATATATGTATAATGTATAGTTTTTTCATTCGGAGGATTTTTATGATTAGTTTAACAGCAACAATTATTCTTAGCACAGCTATTCTTGCTATATCGTTTTTTATGGCAATGGTAGGAAAGGGTGGAGGAAACTTTTATATTCTTGCAATGCTTCTTGCTGGAATTCCTATCTATAATGCTTCAACAGCTTCTCAAATGATAATGCTTGCAACTGCAGTAACATCTTTACTTGTATTTCAAAAAAATAAAAAAGTGGATTGGCTTCTTGCTTTAGTTATCGATCCCCCAACTGATGTAATGGCTTTTTTTGGAGGATATTATGCAAATAGAATTCATGGAAACATTTTAAAGATAATATTCGCTATTCTTCTTATAATAGTCTCAGTGATAATGTTTCTTCCTGTGAAAGACAAAAAAATATCTGATAATAGAAAGATAGGTTTCTGGAAAAGAAAATATGGAAAAAACTCATATGTTGTAAATTTATGGATTGCTTTACCTACAACGGCAGTGGTTGGTTTCTTTGCGGGAGCATTGGGTGTATCCGGAGGAACTTTCAAAATACCATTGATGGTTTTAGCTTGTGGAGTTCCTATGGAAATAGCTATCGGAACATCTTCAGCTATGGTAGCTGTCACTGCTTTCATGGGATTGCTTGGTCATAGTTTAAGCGGAGACTTCAATCCTCAAATCGTATTACCTCTCGCTGCGGTTGCGGTCATTGGAGGGTTGCTGGGGAGTAAAGTTGCTTTAAAAAGGAAGCCAAAAAACTTGAAAAAAATATTCGCTATTATAAACTTAGCTGGAGCTTTAATTATGATTGTTTCGCTTATATAAAATTAATATTTACAAATTTTATTTCTTCCCAGATCCTTCGATTTATACATCGCTCTATCTGCTTTTCGGATAAGTGTTTCGTCAGTATCTATTTCAGTATATTTAACAAACCCGATGCTAATTGAAGTACCGAATTCGATTAATTGAGGATCAGTTTCAATTTTTTCTCTTATTTGTTCTAATATATCTAACGCTTCTTTTTCATCAGCTTCAATAATACCTGCAAATTCATCCCCGCCCCATCTTGCTAGAAAAGTATCGCTGACTTCTCTTTTTAACATAGAAGCGATATGTTTAAGTATTCTGTCACCCTGCAAATGCCCATATTTATCATTTATTTCTTTAAACTTATCTAAATCCGATAAGAATACAATCCATTCTTTTCCATTGTTTTTTTCTATTTTTCTGTTTAAATTTTTATCAAATCCTCTTCTATTAAGTAATCCTGTTAGAGAATCTGTTTGAGATATATCTGTTAATTTCATTTGATATTTATGAATTTGATTTAAAACAATAAGAAGTACAATTCCCGTTACGAGAAGATATATTAATGACTCATAAACCATTTGAGAGTTAAATGATTCTTTGAGTATCGAGGTATCCTTTTTAACAACCAAATACCAGTCAAACTCTTCAATATATCTAATAATTATGAATTCATTATTATCTGCTGTTGATACATTATAAATATCCAGAGAATCCTTTTTATTTAGCAGGTTTTCTCCAATGTTTTTATAAATAGGGTCATCTAAGATATTTTTCTTTTCAATTAGATCATCTGAGGTATGTACTTGAATCAATCCTTTATTATCAACAAGAAAAGCTTCTAAATTATAAGATTTTTCATATGAATAAAATAAATTCTGCGCATTATCAACTTTTATTCCCACTCCTATAACCCCTATTATTTCATTTGATTCGTCATATATTTTACAATTTATAAAAATTGTCAAATTATGTGAATTTGCTTCATCGTTGTCTACATCAAGTTCATACAATGAATCCTTTTTCAGAAAATCATAGTACCAAACATCATGATCATCATCTTCACTGATTGTTTTGAATAAACCGTTAAAATGATAGTATTCTAAATTATCTGAAGTTACTAAAAAAGCTGAATTATAATTATATTTATTTTTAATACCATTTAAATATTCAACAATTTCTTTAGAAGACCTGTTTTTTTTGTTGATTAGCCAATTCTTTACAAAGGAATCATTTGCCATTGTCAGTGATACAAATATAGGTTTTATAATCTCATTATTTATTTCAGAATAAATATTTGTTGAAGTTAACTTAGTTATATTTAATATATCTTCATTAATTATTTTACTGTATAAAGAAAAATTAATTAATACTATTGATAGTATTCCTAAAAGTATTACAACCGAAATAATTATTCCTATTCTTCCCTTTATTTTCATTGAAGCTCCTTCAAAATTTTATTAAATTTATTTAGTGATATTAGTATATCAATTATTCT
>CAZGZM010000112.1:0-7327 GCA_964529955.1 uncultured Thermotogaceae bacterium | reverse complement strand
CTTACTTGAGCTTTCGCTCGCGTTTGCGGTTTATGCTATCCATTTTTCAATGACCCTTCATTTGGGATGTCGACTACTTTTGAGCGCCGACAAGAATCATGATATCATCATCGAAATTGCTTGTCAAGTTACAAATTATTTAATAGATCTTTTATTTAATGTATATTCATTTATTAAAATAAAATACAATTGATAAGAGCCTCTATATAAGAGGTATTACGAGATAATAAATTTAAATTCAAAGGCATTATCATTACTCCGTGAATATTAAATTTTTTATTACTATATGAAAATCCTGATCCATTATGAATTACAAAATGATTATTACCTATTTTATTTAAATAAACCATGACATGACCTTTAGAATATAAAAGGTCACCTGAATTAAGAGAATCCAAAATATTTAATTTTTCTGAGATTTTTTTCCCATATAAAGGAACATTATTTAAAGAGGTTATTTTATTTTGAATATAGCAATCTCTTGGTAAATTGATTCCAAAACAATTAAAAATATCATTTACAAACCTGGAACAATCTCTTCTATTATTCATACCACCCCATCCGTACCTCTCGCCTAAAAGTTTGAAGGCTTGGATAATAATATTTTTTCTGTTGAAAGGCAAATTTCCTTGGTTAATCGAATGGTTGTTTTTTATCAGAATAGTATTTAGGCTATTATTTTTTTTATTAAGCGTAGGTACTTTGAAAGAATTTAACGAAAACTGAGTTTTTGAATAAAATTTATTATGAATAAAGGGAATTTTATCTCCCATTTGATATGTGATTGTTTTACCCTTATTAACATAAATATTAGGCTCTGTTGTGACAAAATCTCCAATTACTCTTAAGAATAAGGAAGGATTAAGTATATAATTATATTCGGAAAAATTATTTATTAATTTTATGTTTTTTCGCAAAACCCAGCCTGGATATATTTTTGATTGAATATATAACCATTTTTTGTCTCTGCTTTCTTGTAATATTATTACTGGTTTATATGGGGATAATGAGGATTCCTGAAAAAAATCTTGATGAATATTATCTTCTGAAGAAGAGTTAATTAAATTTGTTGGAAATCTTCTAATGTTAATTCTTTTTTTTGTTATCCCTTTTTTAATTAAAAGAGGTGTATCTAGATTGCAATTTTTTATTAAGTCTTCTATTTTGTAATTTTTTATTTGCTGTCCGCTTTTTTTGAAAAAATATTTACCAGGTATTTTTAGATTTGCATAATTTGAAAGCTTTTTATTATTAAATAAATTGATGCTTTTATCATTAATAATAAAATAATATCTTTTTAGATTTAAATGGGATAATGCCTCAGATATTTTTTTATTGATATTATTAATGTCATAGGGTTTAAAAATTAATTTTTCGGGATTTTTCAATTTATTTATCCAAAATTCTGGATTATTAATTTTATTCACAGATATTCCCTCGTTGTTATGATATTCCAGTTAATTTATAATACAATATAAGTGAGATATTTTAAAGAACATTTAGGAGGTGTTTATTATTTCAAAATCAATTATTTTATACTATTCATTAGATCAGGAAACTAAAACCTTAGCCGAAATCATATCTGATAGTACTGGATCTGAAATTAAAGAATTAATTCTCGAAGAACCAACTGATAGGAATGATCAAAAAATTTATCATTGGAAAGGCAAGAAATATATGATTTCCAAAAATCCTAAAATTGAAGATCTTGAAATAACCTTTGATGATTATGATTTGATTTTTATTGGATCTCCAGTGTGGGAATTAACTTATTCCCCTGCACTTAAAAGTCTTTTTGAAAATTATGAAATTAAAAACAAAAAAATAGCTATTTTCTATACTCATGAAGGCGAAAAAGGAAATTTTCTGAGTGAGGTTAAAGGTTTAATAAGCGAAAATGAACTTGTAGGATATATTGATTTTTATGATCCCTTAAATTCTAATCTTGAGTCGATTGAAGAAGAGATTTCCAGATGGGCTATAGGAATAAAGGAAAGAGAAATAAGTTAAAAATATGTAATAAATAAAAAAATGATTAATATTATCACAATATAAATTTACAGAAATAATGGTTTTATATATTAAATGTTTTATTGGAGAGAACTGATTATGAAGATAAAAAAATTAAACAAAAATAATAATATGATGATGTGTAAGCCCCAATTTATATTTTGGGGTGCTTTGTAGCACACTTAAAATATAAAAAGGGGCATCTTTTATAGATGCCCCTTTTTTTTATGCTAATAATTTATTTTATATAGGAGGTAATTTTATGAGAAAAGTAGTATTTGTTTTATTGTTAGCTTGTTTAGTGTCTTTGTCATTTGGAGTAAATAAGATTAGAATTGGAGCTACTCCCGTTCCTCACGCAGAAATATTAGATTTTGTTGAATCTGAATTTGAAGCTTTGGGTTATGATCTTGAAATAGTTGTATTCAATGATTATGTTTTGCCTAATTTAGCTCTTTCAAATGGTGAAATTGATGCAAATTATTTTCAACATGTTCCGTATTTAGAAGATTTTACAAAACAAAGAGGTATAAAAAATTTAAAAAGTGTAGCTTTGATTCATGTAGAACCAATGGGTTTTTATTTAAAAAAGGATTTGAAAGAATTAAAGATGGGAGATAAAATCGTAGTTCCAAATGATCCTACAAATGAAGGAAGAGGATTACTTTTACTTCATAATAACGGTTTTATTACATTAAAAGATCCTGAAAATTTATCCTCAACAATTGTAGATATTCAAGAAAACCCATACGATTTAAAATTTGTAGAAGTAGAAGCTGGTTTTATTCCGAGAGCATATGTTGACGACAAAAATATTGTTGGAGCGATAATAAATACAAATTATGCTATTCCAATTGGATTAAATCCTCTTGTTGATGCAATATATTCTGAAGGATCAGAATCACCTTATGCAAATATTATAACTGTAAGGGATGAGGATGAAAATAAGAAATGGTTAGAAGATTTTATAAATGTTATTACTTCAGAAAAAGTAAAAGATTTTATTTTAGAAAAATATGAAGGAGCTGTAGTACCTGTTTTTTAATGGAGGTTTATGGTGGATATAATTTCAGTAAAAAATTTAAATTTAGCTTACGAAGAAAATGGAAGAAAAAACCAAATCCTTAAAAACATTTCATTCAAGGTAAAAAGGGGAGAAATACTTGGAATTGTAGGGTTATCAGGAGCAGGAAAAACTTCCTTGCTCCGAACCCTTAATTTGTTGCATAAACCTGACAGCGGTGAAATATTGTTTGAGGAAAATGATATTACTATTTTAAATGAAAGGACTGTTATTCCTATTAGAAAAAAGATAGGAGTAGTTTTTCAACACTTTAATTTATTCAGAAACAAAAATGTATTTGATAATATTGCTTTTCCTTTAGTCTTAGAAAAAATTGAAAAGGATGAAATAAAAGAAAGGGTTGAAAAGATTGCTTCTGAGATTGATCTAACTGGAAGACTTAATGCGTATCCTTCTCAATTATCTGGGGGAGAACAGCAGAGAGTTGGGATTGCTCGTTCGATCATAACAAATCCTGATTTGATCCTTCTGGACGAACCTACTTCAGCTTTAGATCCAATGATTACAAAAAGAATATTAGATCTAGTTCTAAGTATATCTTCAAAAAGGGGTTTAACTATCATTACAGTAACTCATGATATGGATGTTGTAAAAAGAATATGTGATAAGGTCGCGTATTTAAAAAAAGGAACTTTAAATTTTTTTGGTGAAACTCATGAATTTTTCGCTTCATTGACAACAAAAGAAGTATCTGAGTTTGAAAATGAATTTTTGACAGATTTTGAAAAAATCAAAAAAAGAGAATCTATTGATAAAAAAATTATAAGAGTTGTTTTTTGGGGAGAGAATACTCACGAAAGTGTAATATGGAATACTGCTAAAGATAAGGAAATTTGCGTAAATATTCTTTATGGAAAAATTGAAGAATTAAAAAAAGGACCATTCGGTTCCTTGATTTTAGAAATCAATGGTAAACAGAGCGAAGATTTCATAAGAAGCTTGAAAGATAAAGTGTACTTTCTTGAGGTGATATAATGATAGAACAATTATTTACAGCTACAGGTGAAACTCTATATATGGTAATTCTTTCAGGCGTTTTAGCTTTAGTGTTTGGGTTACCTTTAGGGGTTCTTTTATATATAACTTCTCGAGATGAAAGAAAAAAGAAAATTTATTTTTTATTAGATGCTTTAGTAAACATTTTCAGATCAATACCGTTTATAATTCTAGTGCTTCTTTTAATTCCACTTACCAAGGTACTTCTTGGAACAATAATTGGATCTAATGCAGCTATTTTCAATTTAACAATAGCAGCTATACCTTTTATGGCAAGATTAGCTGAAAATTCTTTTAATACCCTACCTTCAGGAATAATTGATTCAGCAAGATCTCTGGGGGCAACGAACTGGCAGTTTATTTCAAAGGTTTTAATCCCTGAAACACTTCCCGATCAGATATCAAATTTCTCAGTAATGCTTATAAACCTAGTTACTTATACTGCAATTGCTGGTGCAGTCGGAGCAGGAGGTTTAGGTCAGCTGGCTATCAATTATGGTTATTATAGATTTCAATGGGATGTAGTATTTTATTGTGTAATAATATTAGTAATAATTAGTCAACTAATTCAATTTTCAGGAAAGAAAATTTCCGCTGCTTTAAGGAAATAATAGGAGAGATTCATATCTCTCTTATTTTTTTATAAAGAGATGAAAACGATGTACATACATTTCTGGGTAATATTTCAAAATTTGAATTTAATAATTGTTTAATAGATTTGTTCCAAAACAGAATAAATTTTATTCCTGCGTTTTTTGCACCTAAAAAATCACTTGTTAATGAATCTCCAATATATATAGATTCAATCAAAGGGATTTTTGAAATTTCTGATGCTCGGTAAAAAATTAATGGATTTGGTTTAGGAATGCCAATTTCTTCAGAAGTTAGAATAAAATCAAAGTATTTATTCAATCCAGCTTTTAAAATTCTTTTTTCTTGAACTTCCCTAATTCCATTTGTCAAACAAGCCATTTTATATTTTTTGGATTTTAATTTGTTCAAAAGATTTTTTGCACCGGGAATAAAATACGACTTATCTTTTAGAAAATTCAAATATTCTTTTGAGTGAATTATTTCTACTTTTTCTTTAATGTTATTTGTTTTAAAGAAAATCTCAAACCTTTTGGATCTCAATATATCCTTTGAGATAAATCCTTTTTCATAATCTTCCCAACATTTCTTGTTAATTCTTGAGTAGCTTGATATATGTTTTTCTGTTATTTCTAAATCATACAATAATAACAAATCTTTTAAAGCTTCTTTTTCACATTTATTAAAATCAAGTATTGTATTATCTAAATCGAAGTAAATCATTTTCATGATAAATTAATAATAGTTTTTATTCCTTTTTTAGCATTTAAAACAGCATTGATTATTTCATTAAAGGAAAATTCATTCGTAATTAATTTGTTTAAAGGAGGATTGAATTCATTTATAAAGGTAATAGCTTTATCAAAATTTCCACATCTTGATCCAAGTAAGATATTTTCATTTACTACAATTGATGAAAGGTTAATCTTCGTTTTTTTATGGAATGTACTTTTTAAAATTATTTTTCCAGATGGGATACAAATATTCAACGAAGTATTCAGACCACTTTCATTTCCAGTAGCTTCTATTACCGAATCAAATTTATATTTATATCTATTTATTGTATTTTCTTCAAAAAGAAAAGTTTTAACTCCTAATTCCTCTGATATGTTCAATTTTTCCTTATGTTTTCCTATATGAATAAAATTGTAACCTTTTAATCTTAAAACAGTAGAAATTAGTAATCCCAGTCTTCCATCACCTATCAAACAAATTTTTTCGTTTTTCTTTGTATATTTTAAAACTTCCAATGCTGCAGCTAAAGGCTCAACGAATGTACCGTGATTATCAGAAATGGTATCTGGAAGAATATGTATGTTTTCTAAAGGTAATTTTGTATATTCAGCAAAACATCCATCATAATTCTTAATTCCAAAAGTTTTCATATTTATACAATATTTTGATAAGCCTTTTTTACAAAGTTCACATTGATTGCAGGGAATATTAATTTCTCCAACAACTCTTTTACCAAGGAATTTCTTTTCAGAAGCTTTTACAACAATTCCAATAAACTCATGACCTAAAATGCCTGTAAAATTTTGATAACCTTTGATTACTTCTAAGTCTGTACTGCAAATTCCAGCTTTAATAACTTTAATCAAAACTTCATTTTCTCCGATATGGGGTATTTCTTTCTCGATAATTTTTAAATTAGCTCCATCGAAATATAACCCTCTCATATTATTCAATACTTTTAAAACCCCTTTCTAGATCTGAAATTATATCTTCAATATGTTCTAAACCAGCTGAAATTCTTATTGTTTTTTTCTTAAAACCAAAATCTTCTAAAGCTTGATCTAAATAACTCCTATGAGTCATGTAAGAAGGTATTTGTATTAAAGATTCAACATCTCCCAGACTTACAGATATCTTTAGCATTTTGAGGGAATTTATGAATCTTTTTGATCTATCAATATTTCCCTTTATATCAAAAGAAAGAATCCCTCCACTGTCTTTCATTTGATTTTTTAAAATAAATTTACTCTTAGAATCATACCCAGGATAATAAATCTTTTCAATTTCCCTTTTTTTTGAAAGATAATCAACTATTTTTTTTGCATTATAACAATGTCTTTCCATTCTTAAATGTAAGGTTTTAAGGCCACGTAAAATGATCCAGGCATTAAATGGACTTATGACACTTCCATATTCACAAAGAGTTCCAAATTTTAGATTATTAATATAATCTTGGTCAGAAGAAGAAACGATTCCTCCAAGAACATCTCCATGTCCAGATAAATATTTTGTAGCACTGTGAAGAACGATGTCGGCCCCATGATTAAGAGGGTTTTGTAAATAGGGAGATGCAAAGGTATTATCAACAACTATTATCGAATTGAAAAAGTGTTTGGATACTTTTTCAATATCAATTAATTCTAATGATGGATTAGTAGGAGTTTCAAAATAAACTACTTTATATTTTCCTTTTTCAATAGAATTATAATTTTTTAAATCTTTAAAAGATATGTTTATACCATACTTTGGTAAAATTTCCTTTATGAAAGAGTGTGAAGAACCATAGATATTTGTATGAGATAGTATTGAATCGCCCTGTTTTAAAAGAGACATTAAAACTCCGCTAATGGCTCCCATACCTGAACCAAAGGCTACGGATCCTTTTCCTTTTTCTAGTTTAGAAATTGTTTC
>CAZGZM010000111.1:3443-7401 GCA_964529955.1 uncultured Thermotogaceae bacterium | reverse complement strand
GATTCCCGCTTGAATCTGCTACAGAGTTTAATCCTGGGAAAGCTGTAATTAAATTTGAAATAAGAACAAATATGAACAAAGAAACTGCTATGGTAAATGTGGGCTTAATAAATCTCTTTACATTTATAGCCTCTTTACATAAATCATATACATATTCCAATGTTATCTCAATTAAGGATTGTTTTTTTCCAGGAACAATTTTAAAAACTTTTATTGAAGACATAAAAATCATCACTCCAACAATAATAATAATCGTCATAATTATTGTTAAAGGATTTATTCCAGGTAAATCAGATCCAAAGGGATAAATTATCCATCTGTTACCAACACCTTCTAATGAAAAACTGAATCCAGTAATTGCTACAAGAATAAAACCAATTATATATCCCACCAAAATTAATATTAGAAATATTTTATCTCCCTTAGTTAAATTCATCTTCACCTAACCATCTCCCGAACAGCAAAATAGCTATCTTTAAATTAAAAATTCCAACTGCAGTTCCAATAAAATAGTATATACCAAAAAAAGCTGAGCTGCCAATACAAAAAATATTTAAAATATATCTCAGAACATATCCTTTTCTTGAATAGAACTTTCTACTAAAAGCTTTTTTTATATCCTCTACAAGTAATAACATGTTGACAATTGAAAAAAAAGTTCCATAAACAATTCCAAGAGAAATTTCAATATCAAAAATAAAAAAAATCAGAAATTCAGTTATTGCAATGACAGAAATATAAAGTAAAAGTTTAATTATCGTTTCTTTTTTCATTTTCTTTTTTCTCTTCTTCTTCTATTTTCTTTGCATGGTGTAAAAGTAGCTTTATTCCACTATAAAATCCTGAAATTAAACCCACTATTATGAATATTGCAAGCCACACTTTATCAAAATTGAATATCCATTTAAAAAACAACCCTATAAGATATCCAACAAAGATATTTGAAATGATGCATATACCAAATTCAAAGACCAGATTGATTTTTTTGAATCCTTTAAAATCAAACTTATAATTCATAAAACACCCTTTTTATATTAACACCAACAATCACCTGTTTCAATATCAATTTTTAAAGGTACTTTCATTTTTATAACATTACTCATTCCTTCTTTAACAATAGTTAAAATTTGATCGATTTCGTTATCCGGACATTCAAAGACGAGTTCATCGTGAACCTGCATTATCATTAAAGAATTCAGATAATTTCTACGAAGGTTATCATTTATTTTAATCATTGCTAATTTAATTATATCCGCTGCTGTGCCTTGAATAGGAGTATTAATTGCAATTCTATCACCCTCTTGGATAACGTTTTTATTACTAGAATTCATTTGAGGAATGTATCTTCTTCTGTTAAACAGAGTCTTTACATATTTATTTTTTCTTGCTTCCTCTTTAACAAAATCCATATATTTCTCAACCATCGGATAAGCTGCAAAATAACTATCTATCATTCTTTTTGCTTCTTTACGTGAAACATCTATTCTGTTTGATAATCCATAGGGAGAAATCCCGTAAACAATAGAAAAATTGACCATTTTTCCTATTCTTCTCATATCATAGGTGACATCACATTCGTTTATATTAAAAAGATTTGCAGCTGTCATACTATGAATATCCTTATTATTATTAAAGGCATGAATAAGATTTTTATCCTCAGACACATGAGCTAGAATTCTCAGCTCAATTTGAGAATAGTCAGCACTTACTATTTTCCACCCTTTTTTTTGAGGTCTAATTGCTTTTCTGATTTCTCTTCCTTCTTCCTCTTTAATTGGAAGATTTTGCATATTTGGATGATGACTAGAAATTCTACCTGTTCCTGTTCCAGTTTGATTATAACTGCTATGGATTCTTCCAGTTTGAGAATCAACAAGCTTTGGAAGCGCGTCTAAATATGTTGATATCAATTTCTGATGTTTTCGATAATCCAATATCTCCTGAATTATTTTATGTTCATCCTTAATCTTTTCCAATACTGCAGCACTTGTAGAATAGCCACCACTTTTAGTTTTTTTGACAGATTTTATACCAAGTTTATCAAACAAGACATTTCCAACTTGAGCAGGTGAATTTGGATTAAATTCTTCTCCTGCCAAATCAAATATTTTTTCAAGAATTTTTTTTGATATTTTATTATATTTATCTGAAAGTTCTTTCAATATTTTGGTATCCATATATACTCCATTAAGTTCCATTCTAACTAATACAGGAATCAGAGCCAACTCTATTTCTTCATATAATTCACTCATATTCTGCTCGTTAATTTTTTTACTGAATAAATTACATAGTATTAGAGAAATATCAGAATCCTCGGACCCATAAAATGCTGCATCATTAATAGGTACTTTCTGAAAATCTTCCTTTAAATTATATTTTTCCATTAAATCATCAAATTTTATTGTTTTATATCCCAAGTATGTTTCTGCAAGATGATCCATACTGAATTTTTTGGAATCTGGTTCAAGCAAATATGCTCCTATCATCGAATCTCCATTAGGTATAGGTGGATAAATACTATATTTTTCAAGGACTGAATAATCATATTTTAAATTTTGCCCATATATCTTTAATCCTACTTTAGAAAAAAGGTTTTTCAAATCTTTAATCAAATTTGTTTCATCTTTCTGCCATTCATTACTGGAATGAGAAACCGGAATATAGTAACCTGAATCTTCTTTATAAGAAAATGAAATACCTACAATTTTTGCTTCAATAGGATTGAGCGAAGTGGTTTCCAAATCAAAAGCAAAACTTTTTTCATGATGTAATTTTTCAAAAAGCACTTTGTAATCTTCTTCACTTTTTACTTGGAAATAAAGCTTTTTGGTTTTTTCTTTCTTTTCTACTTTGTTTAAATTATATTCTTCAGATAATGAAGTAAATTCAAATCTGGGAAAAATTACTTTCATTAAGTTTTTATTCACACCACTGAAAATTATTTCTGATAAATTTAATTTAAAATCAGAATCTGTAATAAGCTTTACAAGCTTTTTTGATAATTCTAAATCTTGCTTACAATCTATAAACTTTTGTCTTTGTTTCGGAGTCAATTCTCTGATGTTTTTATAAATACCTTCTATGGAAGAATATTTATTTAATAACTTTTGAGCAGTTTTTATTCCAATTCCTCTAATTCCAGGTATGTTATCTGCTGTATCACCAGCTATTGAAAGAAGCTCTCCTACTTTTTCAGGATAAACCCCCAGTCTTTCTTTAATTTTTTCTCTATCTTCAAGCTCTAAATTTGAAACACCCTTTATAAATCTTAGAACTTTAATTTTATCATCAACTAATTGAGTAATATCCTTATCATTACTAACTATAAGTACTTTTTCAAAATTATCGTAATATCTCCTTGAAAGAGTTGCAATAATATCATCAGCTTCAAGCCTACTAAATGAAAAATACTTAATTCCAAATGATTCAATCAAATCTTTAATAAACGGTAATTGAGCAACTAGATCATCCGGCATGGGTTTTCTCGTTCCTTTATATTTCTTATATAATAAATGCCTGTGAGTTTTTTCCTTTCTATCAAAGGCAAAAACACACCCATCCGATTCTTTAACCCATTTTTTTAGAAAAAGGCTCATCATTCTCGCAACACCGTATAGAGCATTTGTTGGAATTCCTTCAGAGTTTCTCAAGCGCATATCTATACCATAAAAAGCTCTGTAAAATAAAGCTGTTCCATCAAACAGATATAAGTTACTCATTTTCTGCTCTTTCTTCTATTTCATCTAAAAACTCAATAGCTCTTCTAAAATGAGGTATCACAATAGACCCTCCAACAATTAATGCAATATTAAGTGCTTCAATAAGTTCAGAATAAGTTGCATTCTCTTTTTTTGACTGAACCAAATGATACTTAATAAAATCATCGCATCTAAGAACTGTGGAAGCAACTAAGCCCAGGAGTTCCTTGGTTTCAGCACCAAGTTCTCCATGTTTGTAA
>CAZGZM010000111.1:0-3433 GCA_964529955.1 uncultured Thermotogaceae bacterium | reverse complement strand
CTTGAAAAAGACATAAATAATGAAACATCTTTGCCGATTTTTTCTTTAAAGTTATCTAACCCTTTAGGATTGTGAAGTTTTATGCCCGTTGTAATCCCAGGAGTTCCTTTGTTTTTGAATCAAGTTCTCCTTTTTTGTAAGTAGCATTATCAAGAGAAAAAAACCTCTTTGTCTGTAAATTTCCAACTTCCAAAATTCTTTCATTCATTTTTTCTCTGTAATTGTTAAATCCTTCTATCTTATTCATTATAACCCTCCAAATTCAGATCAAATAGATCTTTTCCATTATTAAAAAGAATTTCTGAAACTTTTTTTGGGTTCATATTTTTAATCTCAGCAATTTTTAAAATTACATACTTAACAAATTCAGGCTCATTTCTTTTTCCTCTATATGGAACTGGTGGCAAATACGGACAGTCAGTTTCGCAAAGAAGATCCTTTAAATCCACTTTTTTAACAGCTTCTCTTAATATTTCATTTTTTTTATACGTTACAGGTCCACTGATTCCTAATTTAAATCCAAGAGAAATAAATTTTTTTGCATAATCAACATCTGATGAAAAACTATGAATAACTCCTATAATTTTCCCCTTATAATTACTTAAAATACTATATGCATCTTCATAAGCATCTCTTACATGTACTATTACAGGTTTTTTTACTTCACAAGCTAAATCTATCTGTTCAATAAAAACTCTTTTCTGAATATCCTTTGGGGAAAGATTACGAAAGTAATCTAAACCTATTTCCCCAACTGCAACTACTCTTTTATTATTCAAAAAATTTTTTAATATTTCTATATATCCAGGAAGAGCATCTTCTGAATCATGTGGGTGAATACCTACTGAAGCAAAAATATTTGAAGATTTTTCAGTGATCTTTAACGCCATTTCTGAATCAAATAAATTCGTACCAACATCTATAACATATTTTATTTTTTCTTCCTTTAAATCTTTAATTATCCTTTCTCTATCTAAATCAAATCTATCATACCAAAGATGCGTATGAGTATCACAAAGAAGTATTTCAGGCATTTGCTCTAACGTGAAGGATGTCTCCGTCATAAACAATCTCATCCTTTCCAACTATTTTGATTGCTCCTTCTTTCTTGGCTTCAGACATACTTTTATATTTCATAAATTCTTCATACGGAATTTTTTCTGCTTTGATAAAATGTTTTGCAAGATCTGAATGGATTTTCCCTGCAGCTTCCTTTGCTGTTATATTTTTTTCAATAGTCCAGGCTCTTACTTCGTCTTCACCAACAGTTAAAAAAGAAATTAAGCCAATATGCTCATAAACAACTTTTGAGAGTCTCTCAATTCCTGTTTCATAAATACCAAGATCTTCCATAAATATTTTTTTGTCTTCATCTTCAAGATTGCTGATTTCCTTTTCCAATTTTCCACATATCTCGATAAATGAAAAAAAATTTTCCTTAATTTCTTTCATTAACTGCTCTCTTTTAGTATAATCTTTATTTGTAAATCCTTCTTCATCTAAGTTCACAGCAACAACCATTGGTTTTGCAGTAAAAAGTGCCAATGATCCAAGTATTTTTAGATCTTTCTTTTCTAATCCCATTTG
This sequence comes from uncultured Thermotogaceae bacterium, assembly GCA_964529955.1. GTDB lineage: Bacteria > Thermotogota > Thermotogae > Petrotogales > Kosmotogaceae > JASGMR01. Next base: position 1,846 of record CAZGZM010000111.1, on the reverse strand, counting down.
AGAAATATATCTCTCGCTTTCAAATTCTTTCGAAATTTCTACAAGTAATTCTTCTTCTCTTTCTTCTTCCTTACTAAGTTTTTTCTTTTTTTTGGTTTCCTCCAACCTTGATAATCTATTTTCAACGACTTCAATGTCTCTTATTAAAAATTCAGACTTAATAATTTCAAACTGATCCATAACATCAACCGTACCATCAGGCCAAGCAACTGACTCATCTAAAAAACCCCTTAATATTATTAATATAGCATCAGAATTTTGTATAAATTGAAAAATTCTGTTTTTTTCTTTATTGCTTAATGACAAATCAAAGGCAGGAATATCTATGAAAGATAAATTAGCAAAAATCGTTTTTTTAGGATTAAAAATATTAGATAATTCTATAACTCTTTTATCATATATTTTTGCTATTCCGCTAAAGGAATCATTTCTGTGAACTTCATTTTCTCTATCCACACCTGTAAGCAATGAAAACATTGTTGTTTTTCCACACTGACTCAAACCAAAAATACCTATATCCATAAACAATCTCCTATTCTTAATTTCTTAAAAATATTATAACACTAACTTATTTAAAATATATTCAATGAATGTTTTTAAGCCTTTTTAAAAGCTCTGTTACTATATCATCATCAGAGATAATTTTTTCTTTTTCAACCATGGAAAAAACATTTCTCAAAGGCATTTCTAAAACCATTCGTTTAAGTTCTTCTTCAAGATCATTTAAAAAGGATCTAATATTTTTCATATTTAAAACTGTTGAAATATAATCATTAATAACTTTTTCTCCTTCTTTGATCTTTAACCATTCTTTCAGGGTACTGAACTTATTTATTAAATCCTTTTCGAAAATGTTAGATTTCAGTTCAATTTCTTCCTCTAAATAAATATCCTTTGATGAACTACCTACTAAAATTTGATATTTTCCAGGATATACTAACCATTTTTTTAACTCAGCGTCAAAATGCGCAAAATCTTCATACTTCAACTCAATTATTGCTTTTTCTGTTTGGTTTTTTTTAATACGTATCTTCGAAAATCCCTTTAGTTCTTTTTTTGGTAAATTACTTTGATTATTTAAAGGACTAATGTATATTTGTATAACTTCCTTTCCATCAATATTACTATTATTTTTCACTTCAACTTCAACATTCATTTTTTCGTTTTCTTTCAAGACATTTTTATCAATATAAATATTTTTAAATTCAAAATCAGAATAAGACATTCCAAAACCAAATGGAAAAAGGACTTCGATTTCCTTTTTTTCATAATATTTATATCCAATATAATCTCTTTCACCATAATAAACTCTATCATTTTCTCCAGGATAATTTAAAAAAGAAGGCGTATCTTCTAATCTCAAAGGAAAAGTTTCAGAAAGTTTTCCCGAAGGATTTACATCTCCAAAAATTATTCTTGTTAAAGCTTTCCCAAAACCCTGTCCAGATAACCATCCCTCAATTAATCCCGATATTTCATCTATCCAGTCTTTTGCAGTTATTGCCGAACCATTATTAAGAATAACTATGGTTTTTTTATTAATTTTACAAATCCTTTTTATCAATTTTACATGGGATAGAGGTAATTCTAAATCTTTTCTATCATAACCCTCCGCTTCTTTATACTCTGAAAGCCCGCAAAATATCAATACGCAGTCTGATTTTCCTGAGATTTCTTCTGCTTCTCTTAATAGAGATTCTTCGATAATGTCCTGATCGCTATAGCCTTCAGAATATAAAATTTTATTTTCAACTCCAAGAAAATTCTTAATACAGTCATAGGGTGATTTATAAAAAGTTGGATTAACTTGAGAACTACCAGATCCTTGAATTCTCGGATTCTTTGC
>CAZGZM010000110.1:0-7511 GCA_964529955.1 uncultured Thermotogaceae bacterium | reverse complement strand
ATTATCTTTTAGGAAGTGCTGTTGGTGCTGCTCCTTATCCTGAAATGGTAAAATTTTTTCAATCGGTTATTGGTAAGGAAACTAAAGAACAGTTTGAAAATGATTATGGGAAAAAACCAGATGTACTGATAGCGTGCGTTGGTGGTGGTTCAAACTCAATTGGATTTTTCAGTCACTATCTTGAAGATAAAGAAGTAAGACTGATTGGAGTTGAAGCAGGTGGAGAAGGTATAGAATCAAATAAACACGCATCAAGAATCTCCGGAAAGGGAAAGCTTGGAATCATACAGGGTTATAAATCCTTCTTCCTGCAAGATAATGATGGGCAGATATTACCAACACATTCAATAAGTGCAGGCTTAGACTACGCTGGAATAGGACCAGAATTGGCTTATCTTTCTTCAATAAAAAGAATAGAATTCACGAATGGAACAGATAAAGAGGTTGTAGAAGCTTTTAAACTCTTTGCAAGGAATGAGGGAATTATCGCTGCCCTTGAATCTTCCCATGCTCTGGCACATGCTATAAAGATAGCTCCTGAAATGTCCCCATCAGAGAATATTATCGTCAATGTTTCAGGGAGAGGTGAAAAAGATTTATTTATTACCGCAAAGGCAATTGATAAAGATAACTGGATAGACTTCCTTAATAAAGAGGTGATTTCATGAAAAGAATGAATGAAAAATTAAAACTTATCAAGAATGAAAACAGGCTGGGATTCATGGGTCACGTAATTGCTGGATATCCCAATTTTAATTCATCTTATGAAGCTGCTATTGGCATTTCAAAAGGGGGAGCGGATTTTTTAGAAATTCAATTTCCCTTCTCTGACCCGTTTGCTGATGGACCAACAATTGAAAAAGCAAGTGCAGTTTCACTTAATAATGGAATTAAAATATCTGATTGTTTTGACTTAACAGAAAAAATCATTAAGAACTGTAAAAGTTCAGTATTAATAATGACATATGGCAACATTGCATTCAATTATGGAATAAAAAAGTTTGTAGAAAAATCGATGGAAATAGGAGTTGAAGGTTTCATTATTCCCGATATTCCCCCTGAAAACGATGAAGGTTTATGCACATTATGCTCAGAGAATAATTTAGCGCTTATATTCCTGGCTGCTCCAGGAAATTCAAAAAAAAGAATAAATTATCTCTCGAAAATTGGAAACGGATTCATTTATACTGTAGCAAGGACGGGAATAACTGGTAAAAAAACAGAAATAAACGAAGATGTTAAAAAATGGTTGAGTTTCGTCAGAGAAAATTCTGAATTACCTACTGCAGTTGGATTTGGAATTAAATCATCAAAACAAATTGAAGCTTTAAGTCCCTACTGCGATATAGCAATTGCTGGTAGTTATTTTGTCAAGGAAATAACCAACTGTTTTAATAATAATTTAAACATTCAGGAAGAGCTCAGAAAAAAAACTGAAGAGTTACTGAATTTATAGGATTATATCTTTTCTATGATTATTATAAGTAATTATTTCCAATTAACTGAGATTTTCTTCTAATTGCTATATTTTATGTAATTTTACTTTTTAAAAAATAAGTGATATAGTAAAATGAAATTATGTACATATACTGAACAAATGTGAGGTTTTATGAAAAGAGAAAGAAGGTATCTACTCGAAAGGGTTGCAAATTTATATTTTAAAGAAGATATGAAGCAGGAATTAATTGCAAAAAAATTAGGAATATCCAGACCTAATATAAGTAGGCTTTTGAATGAAGCTAAGAAAAAAGGAATAGTAGAAATCAAAATAAATTACAAAAGCAGTGATGATAATTATAAGAGAGATTTAGCAGAAAAAATAGAAAAAGAATTTGGTCTTCTTGAAGCTATACTAGTTCAGAATCTTCCAACAGATGAAGAAACAAAGAATTCGGTTTCGGAAGTAGCATCTTCATTTTTTGATGATAGAGTAACAAGAAATTCTGTTGTAGGAGTTACAGCAGGAACTACTCTTGAAATGACAGCAAAGAAGATAAGAGAAAAGAAAAAAGACGTTTCAATAGTAACCCTCATAGGGTCTGTTAACTATCAGCATACAACATTTCTTTCTCATGAAATAGCAAGATTGATAAGCAGCAATATCGATGGAAAATCTTTTTTATTAACCGTTCCAGCTCTATTATCTTCAAAGCAAATGGTACAGAATTTCATTTCTCAACCGGGAGTTGAAAAAACTCTCAGTCTCTTTAAAAAAATCAAATGGGGATTTCTTGGAATAGGAGCAATAAATCCCGAACATCCTTTCTTGCATATGTTTGAGAAAAATGATTTAAATAAAATCAGAAATGAAGCTGTTGGAAATATCGGTACAATTTTTTATGATGCAAATGGAAAAGTAGTATGCAAGGAAATAACTGAAAAAACCTTTGGAATAAAAACTGATCAACTTATGGATATTCCTTATAGAGTTGGAATAGCATCAGGTAGGAAAAAGATACTAGCAATTTCAGGAGCTGTTAAGTCGAAACTTGTAAATATATTAATTATAGATATTGAATCTGGGAAAAAACTTTTAAACCAAAAATAACTTGGAGGTGGATTTATGAAAAAGATAGGCATTCTTTTACTGGTTTTAATTTTATTCGTTGCTGTTGGTTTCGGAGCAAAAAACATTGCGATTTTAACTCCATACTTGGCTTCAGTAACAACAAATACTTTAATCAAAGCATTGGAACAGTTCGGTGCAGATGAAGGCTGGAATGTTACTGTTATTGATACAAAGGGAGACTTTGGAGCTTTAGCAAACAGATGGGAAGACGTAATTGCCCAGGGAGTTGACGCTATTATTATGGGAATGGGAGACCCTAATCAATTTAAAAAGCAGATTTCAATGGCAAACGAAGCAGGTATTCCTGTATTTGGTGGAGATGCTGGATTTATTGATGGAATGGTATGTAATGTAACATCAAACAACTACACTCTTTCCGCTCAAATAACTTCTTACCTTTTTGACAAACTTGAAGGTCAAGGAAAAATTGTTAAATTCTACCATTCAGCACACCCTGGAGTAAGAAAAAGAGAAATAATTTTTGATGCAATAGAAGAATCAATACCTGATATCGAAGTTGTTGCAGATCATTTTGTTCAGGTTCCCGGTCCAATAGAAGATGCAAGAAAAGCAATGCAGAGTATATTGCTTGCAAATCCAAATCCTGGAGATATTACAGGAGTTTGGGCTGCGTGGGATGAGCCTGCTATTGGTGCAATGCTTGCAATTATGGAAGCTGGAAGACAGGATGAAATAATTGTAGTTGGTATCGACGGAAACGAACAAGCACTAGAGATGATTAAAAAGGGTTCATGTATTAAAGCAACAGTTAAACAGGACTTTGTTGCAATGGCAGAAATAATTGTAACCCAGATTAAAAAAGTTTTCGCTGGTGAAGAAGTTACTGATAAAATTTTCTATGCACCAAGTATATTAATGACAAAGGATAATATTGAATAATTAGGATTATTGGCTCTGAATAATAATTCAGAGCCAATATTTATAAAAAAACAAATTATTTTTAATTTATTTCTTTATAAATAAATAAGAATCTATTGAGGTGAAGAAGATGCCCGGAGAAACTGTACTCTCCATAAGAGAAATCACTAAAACATTTCCAGGAATAAAGGCACTCGATAATGTTTCCTTCGATTTACATAAAGGAAAAATTCTCGGGCTTGTAGGTGAAAACGGTGCAGGGAAATCAACATTGATAAAGGTACTTGCTGGAATATATAATCCGGATAAAGGAAAAATATTTATTAATAACAGAGAAGTTAAAATTAATAATCCCTGGGATTCACCTGAACTTGGACTGGGTTTTATCCATCAGCATTTGAATATGATTCCCTTTTTCAATGCTATTGATAATGCATATCTTGGAAAATGGATAAAAAAAAGTTCAAAAACAGCCGATGTGAAAGTTATGAAGAAAAAAATCCAAGAAATTTGCAAAAGATTTGATTTCGATCTGGATTTGAAGAAACCTGTAAAGGAATTGAGTACAGCTCAACAATGGATGGTACAAATTATTCGAGCTTTCATCGTCAAACCAAAAATACTAATTATGGATGAACCTACAGCCGCTCTATCAGATAAAGAAGTTAACTCGTTATTTGCTGTTGTAAAAAAAATAAGAAACGAAGGAGTTTCAATTATCTATGTTTCTCACAGAATGAATGAAATTTTTAACCTCTGTGATGAAATAGTGGTACTGAGAAACGGTGTTAAGGTATTTAGTTCTGAAACGGCTGCTACTGATGTGAATCAGTTGGTTGACAAAATGGTGGGCGAAACTACAGAAAAGGAAAAGTTAAAAAGGCTTAAACCAGAGGATGAGATTCTTTTTGAAACAAAAGAAATATCATCTGAACCAGTTTTGAAAAAAATCTCATTTAATATAAAGAGGGGAGAAATTCTCGCAGTATATGGATTGCAGGGTTCAGGAAGGACTGAATTAGCCGAAGTCATCTTTGGACTGAACAGAAAATACTCTGGAAAGATGTCCTTCAAGGGAAAGGATTATAATCCACATTCAACCAATGAGGCAATAGATAAAGGTATTTCATTAGTACCTGAGGATAGAATGAAAGAAGGTCTGGTTACTATACATAGCATTCTTGATAATTTAGCCCTTCCAAATTTAAATGAATATAAAGGTACAACGGGATATTTCAAAAAGAAAAATTTCAAGAAGAATTCCAGTAGTGTTCTTAGTGATCTAAAGGTTAAATACAGAAATATTGATGATAATGTGAATACTTTAAGCGGAGGAAATCAGCAGAAGATAGTGCTTTCAAAATGGCTACTGAAAAGACCTGATTTTTTTATTTTCGATGAACCAACTGTGGGAGTTGATGTAGGAGCAAGAAGGCAAGTATATGAAATAATACACGAAATTGCTTCCAAGGGTAATTCTGTAATGGTTATTTCATCAGATTTGGATGAAATAATTGAGATAAATCCTAACAGAGTCATGGTAATGAGAGAGGGAAAAGTTTCTGGAATACTAAATGAATTTGATCATAAAAGAATTTTAAATTTATGCTATGGGAGTGAGAACTAATGAGTAAGATTTTTAAAAAATATGGAACATTAATAGCTCTTTTTGGAATAATAATACTATTTTCCATACTAAAACCTTCAGTCTTTTTTACTTTAAGAAATTTCATAAACATTACTCAACAAATATCTATATTAATGATAGCGGCTATAGGAGCAACTTTTATTCTTGGAGTCTCTGAATTTGATCTATCCCTTGCCAGTACAGTTTCCTTTGGAGGAGTTGTAGCTGCTGGATTAATGTCATCGGGACTCAACTGGGTTATAGCAATAATTATTTCACTCTCGTTCAGTTTGATATTTGGAGTTATGAACGGATTCCTTGTTTCAAAATTAAAGCTTCCATCATTCGTAACAACTTTGGCTACAGGAACCCTACTGGGAGGGATTACCTTCTGGTATAGTAAAGGAACAATAATATTCTCAGGAATTCCTGATAATTTTTTAATTATGGGGCAAAATAAATTGCTGGGATTACCTATTACAAGTATTATAATGTTTGGAATATCCATAGTTTCATGGTACGTTCTATCAAAAACAATATTCGGAAGGGCTCTTTATTCAATCGGAGGAAATGAAACTGCTGCAAAATACTCAGGAATAAAAGTAAACAAAGTTAAAATAATCGCATTTGCAACATCTGGGGTTTTATCAGGATTTGCTGGAATCTTACTGGCTTCCAAGCTAGGATCTGCACATCCCACAGCAGGTGGGAGTTACCTCATGTCAGCATACGCTGCTGCCTTTTTGGGTACTACCCTTTTCAAAGAAGGAGAAGCAAATGTATGGGGAACATTAGTTGGAGCTTTAATAATGGGAATCATGGCGAATGGTCTGACAATAATGAATACACCGTACTTCCTTCAGGATATACTTACAGGAATTATTATCGTTGCAGCATTAATTTTAAGAGTTTCAAAAAAGGCATAGGAGGTAATAATGTTAAAGGTTATTCCATATATTTTATTAGGGTATCCAGATATTGAATCTTCTTATAATGCAATAAAGGAATCGCTTGAAGATGAGAATATAGATTTTATTGAACTTGGAATGCCCTCAAGGAATCCCTTCAAAGATGGAAACAAAATTAAGAGTTTTCAAAGAGAAATTATTTCAAATGAATTTTATCTTGATGATTACTTCGATTTTATCAAGAATAAATTTAGAGAAAGTGAGATAAAAAAATTCATTCCAATGGGTTATATGAATGATATAGAAGAATTTGGAATTAAGAAATTCAATGATAAATTATTGCAGGTAGGATTCAAAGGAATCATATGCATTTCTGATGAGAAAAATAAAAATACTGATGAAAATATTCAGATACCACTTATTCCAGTTGTATCAAAAAAAACAATTGACGATTTAAAAAACAAAAAACAATCAAATAAGCCTCCATTTATTTATTTTGTATCAGGAAATGGAAAAACAGGAGAAGTAAAAACGCATACATCTGAGATTCTAAAGGAATCATTAAAAAAAATAAGAAGAATAATTTCAAATGTTCCTGTTTATGCTGGTTTTGGAATAGATTCTTATGAAAAAGCTGTTAAAATGACTGAAGAAATAGGCTTTGATGGAGTTATTGTTGGAAGTGAACTACTGAAAAATTTATCGAAGGGCGTAAAACTTTCTGATTTTCTAAAAAATTTAAGAGGAGAAACTTTATGAAAAGTGTTCTTTTTGATTTTGGTACCACTACACTAAAAATTTCCTTATTAAATGAAGATTACAGTACTTGCAATTCTCTCTCAAAAAAAATAAACACATATGTAGACGGGAAAAAAATTACTCAAAGAACATCTGAATGGAAAGAAGTGTTTTTATCCAGTTTGAAAAAATTATTAGCCAATACAAAAACTAATAAAATAAAATTCATTATCGGAACAGGACAGATGGAAGATCTTTTGTTCATAGATAATAATGATAATGCAGAAGACACTGTAACTCTTTATAATGATTCATATTTAGAAAATCAATTTCTCGATTCGGAGTTGGAATCATATAATAATGAGAGTCCGAACAAAATTGATAGTTATACTCCATTAATAAAACTATTATCCAGAAAAAAAAGCAATGATGATTTTTTAAAAGCAAGGAAAAAAATTATATTAGGAGCAAAGGATTATATTAACTTTCTTTTAACAGGGAAGTCTTTTACAGATTTTACTAATGCTTCTACTACAGGATTATTTAGTACAATAAATAATCATTGGAATATAAACCTTCCGAAGGATATATTGAACAGATTACCTGAAATCATCTCTCCATCATCAATAATAGGAAAACTAAAAAAAGAATTTATAGAATATTTAGAGCTATCGAATGTTCCTGAAGTTATTAATGGTATAGGTGATGCTGGCGCTTCAACTCTTGGTGCTGAGTTAAAGAAAAATGGAGAAACCTACATTTATCTTGGAACAACAGGGTGGATCGCAAC
>CAZGZM010000109.1:0-7517 GCA_964529955.1 uncultured Thermotogaceae bacterium | reverse complement strand
TCATAATCTTGCTTCCTAGCATATAACCTTCATATCTATTTTCGATTTTTTCACATATCAATTCAACTTTTTTATTTGCTTTCTTAATGACGCTGTCAATATTTTCCCAGGGTTTTTTAAATGCATTCTGTGGCATATGAATTCCAAATTTAGCAGATAATTTTCCATTTCTTTTCTCTAATACTTTTGAAAGAGTCTTAAATGAATTCCCAAAATCTCCACCGTATGTGGCAACTGCAAAAACATATTTCCCTTCAATGTTATTTAATTTATCAGTAAACCTTTTTACTATCATTGGAAGATCAGCATAATAGACTGGAAAAATAATTCCAATCTTTTCACTTTGAGAAAGTATCTTATCCTTACTTTCTAAAGAAGCAATAGGAATTATTTTCCCTTTTATACTTTCAGCAATCCCTTCAGCAATTCTCAAAGAATTACCGGTACCAGAAAAATAATAAATTTCTATCATTACATTTGATTGATTTTTCATTTTTTAAAACTCATTCTCTTTTATGAAATTAAACTTGCATAAAGCTCCTTTGTTTATAAACATATGTTTTATATAAATTATTTGCTAATGTTAATTATCTCATACTTAGGAGGAGAAAAATGAAAAGAATACTTATGTTATCTATTGTTATTTGTTTTTTATTCACTTCAGCATTATTAGCATTTGATTATCCAGAACTTGTTGGAGAATGGGTCGGAAGTAGTTACGGACATGGAAATGTTATTATGGATGATTCTGATGAAGTTGTTTATTATGATGGCAGAGGGCTAAATAATGTTCATTTTCATATTCTTGAACAGGACGGGAGATTCTTTTGGGGAGTTAAAATGGTTTATGATTATAACGGTGATTTAGTAAGAGAAGAGGGTTTCAGCGGCTTGATCAAAAGAGATTCAAATCATTTTCATATTCTAGAACATCATGATGGTCTCTGCAACGGAGAATTGATTTCAGATAATGAAATGGAAATAATTTACTCAGAGAATGATGATTATCCTTTGTTGCTTATTTACGAACTGAATAGAAAGTAAAAAAAGGCTGGTTCAAACCAGCCTTTTATAAAAATTACAAATAAAAAGAAGTAGTAATCTTTCTTATCTTTATATCTATTTCGAAGAGGTTCTCGTATTTTAAATTCTTATAATTATCCTGAGGATATACCCTCCATGTACAAACACATTCTCCTGAGTTAATAAATATCTCCATTGAAGATTTGTCAATATAAATTTTTACAGACTCGATATCGTAATCAAGATGATAGAAATCTTTGAATTCTTTCTTCTTATTTCTGTTTTCAGTAATCTCAATATCTCTTTTTGAAAAGTTAAAAACTAAGCTATCTCTTGAATTCTCAAGAACAAGACTTGAAGTTTCATTTATCTTATCAACCTCAATTAAAAAACTGTTCTCACATTCTTTTATTGAAATATTCTTGTCTTTCTCATTTAACTTAAAATCTGAAAGATATTTTTCTATTTCTTTCGCTGGTTCCTGATATATCTTATTATTCTTAATGAATACTCTTCTAGGAATACTCATGATTCCAGCCCAACCTTCGTCCTTAGTGTAATTATATCTTTCAGGAGTGTGAATCCATCCAATTAATATTCTTCTTCCCATATCATCTATAAAAGTTTGAGAAGCGTAAATATCATTTCCAAGATCTAGCTCTCCGTTATATTCTGGATAGAATTTTTTATCTCTGAAATCACCAACTATATAATAGTTCTTTCTGGCACCTTCAGTTAAAAAACCTCCAGAAAAAAGCAAAACCCATTTATCCCCCAGCTTAAAAAAATCTGGACATTCAAGAATAGGCTCACAGTCTTCCTTATCCATTTCAAAAAGAACATCTTCAAACTTCCATTTTTTTAAATCATCAGATGAATACAGAAGAACCTTACCTATATTAGTGTCTCCTGAGCCGAGTACACAATAGAAGCCTCCCTCTTCCCCCTTGAAAATCTTAGGATCTCGAAAATCGTGATAACTCTCTCCAGGCGGTGAAGAAATCACAGGGTTTTTGGAATACTTTTCAAAATCCTTTCCATTGGAACTGAACGCAATACATTGTTGTTCCTTCTGATGATTTTCATAACATTTCGGATCAAAGAACTGAGTATACATTAAAACCATATCTCCGTTAAATTCTAAGGCAGAACCAGAAAATATCCCGCTTATATCGTTTTCCTTATAGGTTTCATCAGGATATAATGCAACAGGTAAATGGTTCCAATTAAACATATTATCACTTACCGCATGTCCCCAGTGCATTGGACCCCATTCGGGATTTGAGGGATTATATTGATAAAACATATGATATTTATTTTTATAATAGACCAAGCCGTTTGGATCGTTGATCCATCCAGTTATTGGGAAAAAGTGATATTTAGGTTTCAATGAATACTTCATAATGCTCCTTCCTATTTTTTAAATTATTTTATTCCACTGCTTTTTACACTATTTACAAATTGTCCTTGAAGAATAATGAACAGAATAAGTACAGGTATGGTCATCATGCTTGCAAAGGCCATGATATCGCCCCAATCCCTTGGATATTGCCCGAAGAATTGTTGCATCGCTACAGGTAAAGGTCTGAATTCCTCTCCTCTCGTAACCATCAAAGGCCAGAGGAAGAAACCCCACTGCATTAGAAAGTGAAGAATCGCTACACTTGCCAGTATAGGTTTCGATAGTGGTAAAGCGAGTTTCCAATATATTTTAAACCAGCTTGCTCCATCTATAATCGCTGCTTCTTCAAGTGCTTTGGGGAATTGAATAAAGAATTGATAAAACAAGAAAATATAAAATGGATTTGCTATAAATGGAATTATCTGCACCTGATAAGAATCAAGCCATCCAAAGATATTTACCAACCATAAAAGAGGAATTGCAATAGCTTCAAAGGGAATGATCATTAGTGCAACTACAACGGAAACCAGAACCACTCTCCCTTTAAAATTAAATCTAGCCAATCCAAATGCTATCATGCTGTTAACTATCAAACCTGCAACAACAGTACAACTAACTATTAAAACCGAGTTGAACATGAACCGTCCAAAGTTCATTCTTCCCAATACACCTCTGTTCTCTGTCAAATTAGGATCCTCGGCATTTGAATCCCCTATATAATTCTTCAAAGAAACATTAGAAGGAATAAAGGCTTCAATGGATCCCATCTTGCTTACAATGTCTCGTTCATCTGGATTAAGGGAAGTACTTATCATATATATAAGGGGAAATAGGAAAAATAGCGCAAGAATAGATAAAAGAACGTATCCAACAATCTTATCAATTATCTTTGACTTTTTTAAACTCTTCTTTCTAGCCATCTTCTATACCTCCCTTCTTTCTTTAAGCAATAACCTTTGAACAATAGAAATAATCAAGACAATCACAAAAAATACAACAGTCATTGCCGAAGCATAACCAACCTTTTGTTTTGTAAATCCCGAGTTATACAGATGGAGAATAACCGTATATGTGGTGTTGCTCGGTCCACCATTAGTCATTATTTTTATCTGGTCAAAAAGTCTCAATGACAGGATAGTTGTGGAAATCAAAACAAAAGTAGTAGTGTTCTTCAGCTGAGGTAATGTAATATTTAAAAACTGCTTCCATTTATTCGCACCATCAATCGTTGATGCTTCATATAGCATTATAGGAATTTCCTGCAAACCTGCGAGGAAAATCAGCATTTGAAACCCCGCTCCCTGCCATATGGACATAAGCATTATTGACGGAAAAGCCCATGAAGAGTTTTTAAGAAAATCAACAGTTTCCCATTTTCCAAAGGTAACAGCTTGCATAAAGTTATTAATCAATCCCTGAGGATTATACATAAAGGACCATACAACAGATACTACAACCATAGTTGTTACGGTAGGCATAAAATAAGCTGTTCTGAAAATCTTTACTCCTTTTAAATGTTTATTTACAACAAGAGCCATTCCAAGAGCTAAAAGAGTTTGAACTGGAACAACAATCAACGCAAATATAAAATTATTCTTCAACCCAGTAAAGAACAGATCATCCTGGAATAATCTTTCATAATTACTCAATCCTATGAACTGAGTTGGATTTCTGCTTAAAATTCTCTGATTTGTGAAAGACAATCCAAAGGACATGAAGAAAGGCAAAATAATAAATAAACACAAAAGAATTATTCCAGGTAATACGAACATAAGAATAGCTTTTCTTTTTTTCTTCCTCAATTTAGAAATCATTGTTTATGGCCTCCTAAAAATGTGAGCCCTTTTTTTAAGGGCTCACACACTTCTAAAAAATTAATCCATTGGATAACCAGCGTTATCTTCTATATCCCAATCTATTTCTTCTACTGCTCTATCCAGTGCGGATTGAATATCTCCACCATTAGCTATATCCTGAAGTGCATTTGTGAATTCAAGACTTAATATAGGATATGCAGGTGTAACAGGTCTTTCTACAGCAATTTTTCCAGCCTGTTCAACATATAAGCTTAAAGGTCCACCTTCCATATACAATTCTGACATATTGGAAGCTGATACTCTTGCTGGAACAGCACCATTAGCATTTGTCATATATACAATTTCTTCAGGTCTCATAATGAAATCTAAGAAAAGCCATGCTGCGTAAGGATTTTCAGATGAACTTGTTATTCCCCAACACCATGAACCCATACCTGTGGCCTGTCCACCAAACATGGAATCAGCTGGTCCTAATTTAGGCATAGGAATCAAAACAGCATCCTCACCAAGTGCATCTATAGCTGCATTGTAATACCAGTGGCCTACCCAAGACATAGCTGCAGTTCCATCAAGTAATGCAGCGTCATTTGCAGGACTTAAGTTAACATACCCATCCTGAATCAAATTCTGGAAGAATTCTGCTGCTTCGTAAGCTTCTGGTCCGTTAAATACACCTTCAGCAGTCATGAAATCTTCTCTGTCTATAAGGTCAGCACCAAATGCCTGGAAGATAGGAGAAAATCCGTAAGCATACCATTCACCAGGACCGTATGAGAACATGAAGTCTAAAGGATAATCTATTTCTGGAAGAGCCTTTAGATCAGCCAAAATTTTAAGGAATTCATCCTTTGTCCATGCTTCTTCGACTGTAGTTGGAATTCTTGCTCCTACAGCTTCCAAGTATTTTTTATTAGCCCATATAGCAAGTCCGGAATCAAAAGTACCTAAAGCATAAATATTTCCCTGATAATTACCCTGCTTGATTATCGATGGAAGAAGATCATTCATCATACCTTCACCAATATAATCATCCAGAGGTTTCAAATATCCTGCCCATGCATAATTTGTCATATAAGGACCATCCAAGTCTAATAAATCTGGAAGATCGTTTGCAAAAGCTGCTGCCTGTACCTGATCATTATATGAACCTTCAGGCAATAAAACTGCATTAACCTTAACCAGGTTCTGCATTGCGTTGAATCTTTCAACCTGATCCTGAATTACATTTCTCTCATCTCCACGACCGGAGTGGAACCACATATCAATTTCTACTGCAGCTGCAAAAGCTACCGAAACAAAAACTAACAATACTAAAATAAAAAACAGTTTTTTCATAACATACCTCCTAGTTTTCCCCTATGGGTAATTAAATAATATTCACTTTCTTTTCCTTCCTCAATCCTTCCAGTTTTTCCTTAAATGCTTCTGTATTATCGGGAACAATTATAGTTTCCGGTCCCTTCCACTTACAGATTAACTTCAATGATTTTTTAAACATCTTAGATGAACTCACTAGAATATATAATTTTGCTGACAAATCACAGATTTCATCCTTAATTCTTCCTTCCATAATGTTCAGAGAATAAATTCCAGTCTCATCCATTCCATTTATCCCCATAAATATCTTATTAACGCAATATTTTTCAATAAGAGGAGAAACTTCAAAATCTAAAAAATTTATTGAACTTCTCTGAAAAGAACCTCCCAGAACGAATAAGTTTATGTTATTAAACTGAACTATTTCATTAATAACATACAATGAATTAGTTACTACCGTAAGATTAATTGGAGGATTTTTCACAAGTTCCTCGATAAAGAATAAAGTAGAACTACCTGAATCAACATAAATTACATCATTCTTTTCAACTTCCAAAACGGCTTTTCTAGCAATCTCTCTTTTCTCTTCCTTATCCAAAGCAACCTGTTCCTGAAAATGCGGATCGAATATTCTAGGTTTGTTATTGAATTCTTTTCTTAAATAAGGATAATAGTTTGTCTGATGAGGAAAATAATACCCATTTCTAACAATAACAGCTCCCCCATGCACTCTTGACAACAATCCCCTCTTTTCTAAAGTATTTAAATCATTTCTAATCGTCACCTCTGAAACTGAAAGAAATTCAGAGAGGTACTTAGATTTGACTCGACCTTGTTTATTCAAAATATCCATGATTTTACTTAATCTTTCTTCTGTAAGCATTAATTTTTTCTCCTCTAATATATTTTCATGTTAACATGATACAAATTTCTCTTCAAAATCATTCTAGTATGATTATATCCAACTATTCCTAATTATTTAACATATTTATTGTTTTTCTTACTTATATTTACGTTTGCTTTCGTTTTATATAATTCGTAAATATTCGTAAGTATCTTTTTTTTATTTTTCTCATATTATATATGAATTATATTTCACAAAAAAATCTATATACTCTATTATATGCTTTATATAAACATTTTAAAAAGAACATTATAAATTAATTAAAAATTTTTATATAAATATATACTTTCGAATATCATAAATTAATCGAAACTATTCGAAATAGATTTAGGTTCATTTTTTTTAGAGAATCGGAGAACAAATGAAGGGAAGAGTTTCCCACTAAGGAGAAATTTTTTTGCTTTTCCGTTTTTGATTTCTCCCCTGGGGTGGGAGATAATTACACAGTATCCGGAACAATGTTGTCTTTTACATTTTGCTGAAGGTGGAAATGCTCAGTTGGCTGACGCTAGATTTTAGATATTAATTTGCAAAAATCTTCAATAAAATTCTTTCGCTTTCTCAATTTTTATTCTGCTTTTTTTCTTTACTTCTAACTTCCTATTTCCTAGTTTTTTTACCCAGTTCATCCATTGTCAATTCTCAATTGTTCCAAATCTCTTCTCAATTGCTTCCCAGTTGTTAGTCCATCGCTAGTCAATTGT
The DNA here is from genome assembly GCA_964529955.1 of uncultured Thermotogaceae bacterium. Taxonomy (GTDB): domain Bacteria; phylum Thermotogota; class Thermotogae; order Petrotogales; family Kosmotogaceae; genus JASGMR01. Next base: position 350 of record CAZGZM010000109.1, on the reverse strand, counting down.
TAGTACATCATTAGACTATTATCATGCATGGTTTTCGCACCATATTCCCATAACCAGCTTTTAATGCTCTTTCGTTAGCATCAATTAGTTTTTTGTTGCTAGTTATTGGTTTTTTAGTTTACATCATAAAGAGCTTTTAACATTTAATTATCTAACAACTTTTCTTTCTAACAAGCAGCAACTAACTGTTAGCATCGCATTATCATTACATCATGTTTTTCTGTTCTGCAGGGTCAAGGATAGGCGGAGTGACAGCACAGATCATGTAAGGACCAACTCCGTTTCTCTCCTTTCAGACGAGTGCCAACCTTAAGCCGATCATCTATTCTATTTCCTATCCCTGCCTCGTC
>CAZGZM010000108.1:0-7550 GCA_964529955.1 uncultured Thermotogaceae bacterium | reverse complement strand
AGTTATAACATTCTTTTATGAACTTATTATACAGGGATAAGCAGTTTTATAAGTTTTCTCTTTATGGATTTTTAAAAAATTTGAGATTTTTCGAACCATTTTTAATACTCTTCTTTCTTGAAAAGGACTTCAGTTTTTTTCAGATTGGACTGCTTATTTCCATAAGAGAAATTTCAAACTATATTCTGGAAATTCCAACCGGTTTTGTTGCCGATATTAAAGGAAGAAAAAAGTCAATGCTCCTTTCAATGATTGCTTATATATTTTCATTTTTAATATTCTTTTTCTTTAATAGTTTCCCTTTAATGATAATAGCAATGATTGTTTTTGCTCTTGGTGAAGCATTCAGATCCGGTACTCACAAAGCATTAATTCTTACATATCTTGAAAAAAATAACTCTCTGGATAAAAAAACAGAATACTATGGTAAAACAAGGTCTTTCTCTCAAATTGGTTCAGCTTTCAACGCACTTATAGCTGCCGGTCTTGTCTTTTATACAGGAAAATACAGCATCATATTTATTGCTTCAGTAATTCCATATATTCTAAATTTCCTTAACTTACTCTCATATCCTGATTACATAGACTCCAAAATTAAAGATAAATCAAAAAAGGAATTTTTCAAGGACTTTTTTTCTCTTTTCAAATTACAGGATACAAGAAGTGGTATCTTAAACGCCTCAATTTTTGATTCTTTTTTCAAAACATCCAAAGAATATTTACAACCCATACTCGTTTCCATTGCACTTTCTATTCCTCTATTGTCAAATTATGATACTCAGACAAGATCTTCAGTTTTAATTGGAATAGTTTATTTCTTTTTATTTCTTTTGACTAGCTTAGCATCGAGAAATTCTAAAAGAGCCAGTGAATATTTCGGAAACAAAGGTAAATTTTTAAATTTTACATATTTAGCTGGTGGTGTATTCTTCATATTTATATGGGGAACACTGCGTTTAGAATTAGAGTATCTCTCAGTTGTTATTTTTATCCTATTTTATATTTTATATAACTTAAGAAGACCTGTTAACGTATCTTATTTAAGCGAGAAATTCCCAAAGGAGTTAATGGCTTCAGGGTTATCACTTGAAGCACAGATGAGAATGATATTCATTTCGGTATTAGCTCCACTCATGGGTTTTTTAGTGGATAATTTTGGAATTCCTAATTCGTTTTTTACTGCAGGTATAGTAATGATGCTTTTAATCATTCTCTCAAGAATCAAAGAATAAAAAAGGAGGGATTGCTCCCCCCCTGAATCTTCAAATCACTCTATTTCAATTAAAATATCGTCCATTATATACGGATCTGTTACTGTTCCACCACCCATATGATACGCCTTTGGTTCAGGATAAATCCTTCTATACTTTCCTTCAGTTCCATCAAAATCCCAGGTTGTAATATAAAATTTAAACCCCTGAAGCGATTCCGGGTTTTCAATCAAATCTCCCGAAATAATAAATCTCACTGTTTTTTGCATATTGTTTGTTTTTACAATCGGGGCTGGTGTTATTGGAGTTCCAAAATTTTCAGGGTTGCTTCCCTCAGAATTATACGCTTCGATCCCCCAACCATTTCCAAAGATGAAATAATCCCAGTTGAATCCCTCCGGAGTTTGAGCATTCAAAAATGGTAATACAGTTGCTCCTTCCTTTGAAGGATCATCAATATATATCTGGAAAGTAACATGATCAAAACCCTGCTGAGGACTCCATGAAGTTGTCAAATCCTGTATTCCTGCTGTTACTGCTAGGCTTCCCCCAATCTTTTTTATATCAATAGAAAGCAAGTCCATCTGCTCCTTAAAGGTTACATCTGAAGGATAGAGATAATTGCCCTTTGGACCTTTGTCATCGTCATAGGGATCCTCCACGTAGGCTAATTGCTCCTCTGGAATATCGAGAATAAACTTATATTCATCAGAATATTCTGCCTGGGTTCTCTTCTCTCCATACATTTTGAAAACAAGGACATGCGTACCGGGATCCATTTTAGAAATATCCCAAATATATTCCCATCTGTCATCAACAACATCGATATTAATTGATTCATCAATTTTAGAATCAATTATCAGTTTTAAACTCGTTACATTATTTGAAGAACCCTTTAGCAAATAATTTTCTGAAATAGTCTGTCCATCTATAAATTCTGGTGAAATACTCAAATCATAAACATCTGGTTCCTTCTTCTCATTAGTTACAAATCCAACATAAAATGATCTTGGATTCATGGTAACCGTCAGTTCTCCATTCTCATCAACTGAATAGGATTTTTTTAGTGCACTTATTGTAAAACCAGATTCAATAACCGTTCCAACATCGAGCCCGGATTCTAAATTGGTAATTATCTTTCTTTTATCTGAAGTATTCAACATAACGAAGGCTGTTTGCTCTTCATTCTCAATTTTGAAAACAAAAATACCAGGTCCGTTCGGATCATCCTTAAGAGGAGTAATAGTTCCATTTCTGAAAACTTCATTTTCCTTTCTGAACTCTATCAAATCCTTTACAAGTTCGTACATTTCGTTATCGCTTCCATAATGATCTTCATCCTCTGAAGCATACCCCTCCTTGAACATAGCTGCTCTAGTTTCTTTAAATGCCTGTTCAGTTCCATAATAAACACATGGAATTCCGGGAATTGTAAATATAAAACCAAGTGCCTGTTTTAAAGATGCTAAGCCTGCTCCCTTTAAGAATCTATCCATATCATGATTATCAACAAAGGTCACCAGTCTTTCATTTAAAAAATATTCATTTCTTGCATTCAATCTATATGTTAGATTATCAGTGGGTTTTCCTTCTTTAAACACTCTTCTTAACTCTATATTAAGTGGAAAATCAAGCATTGTATTCATACCATTTTGAAAAAATTCACTAACAACCTTTTCCGACTCATCTTCTTTGGGATCAGTGCTTACCCAGGCTTCACCAAATGTTATAAAATCATCGATACCATTTTCAGAAGCAGTTTCATAGATTCCATTTTCCCCAGTTAAGAATTCACTCCAGAATTCATAGGGAACATAGATAACGGTATCAATTCTAAAGCCATCGACACCTACTTCATCGATCCAAAATGAATATGAATCTTTCAAAGCATCAATAACTACCGGATTTTCAGTGTTCAAATCATCAAGTCCAGACATCTGATAATTATACTTCTGATTTACATCTTTAAAGTCAGTGATATTTGGTGTCCAGTGATATATATTTTCATCCTTATCTTCATTGTAATCATTTAAGGAGAAGGGATATTGTTCAGGTGCCTTTGTAGGAACACTCTCTTCATGAATCTCGAATTCTCCATCGACAAACCTGAAATAATCTCCCATGTGATTGGGAACTATATCTTGAATAACATAAATTCCCTTTTCGTGCGCCTTTTCCACCAATTCTTTATAAAGGTCATTATCACCGAAGTGTTCATCAACCTTTTTTAAATCTCTTGCCCAATAGCCATGGTAACCGCCATAATTAACCCATTCGCTCCACCACTGATTTGCAACAGGAGGAGTAATCCAGATCGCAGTAAAACCCAGATCCCTTATATAATCAAGATTATCGATAATTCCCTGCAGGTCTCCGCCATTGTATCTGGAATTATCATTGCCAGCCTCACCAAATCCAAAATCATCATTTGATTCATCCCCATTGGCAAACCTGTCAATCATAATAAAATAGATTGTCTGGTCTTCCCATTCAGGCGAATTCAGAGCAAATGCAATCAAGCTGCCAAATAAAATTAAAAGCACCAAAAAAATCTTTCTCATTATTTTACCTCCCATTTGAAATAATACTTAAGAAATTTCCTAAAGAGCTGACTCTCTTAGAATGATCTATATGTCTATTATATGCCCAATCCATAATATAAGTGTTAATGCCATTATCTATCAAATCTATTATGTGTTGCGGGGAATCATCGATAGCTATTTCAATGTTCAGTTCTTTACAAAGCTCGCCTTTATTGACGCTAACAAAGACATTTACATCTTTTTTTAAATATTTTTTTATCCAGATTTGAGACTGTTCTTCAACTGATTTACCCTTTGTTTCAAATCTTGAAGTTATGAAATAAAAGCTGTGTTCATTATTTTCTATCAATTTGCTGAGTAAATCAAACTCTTCTTTTTTTGAGTATGGTTGGAGACTTTCATAAAAATCTTCGGTATTTCTAATAATGTCAAAAACGTATCCTTCCATTTTCTTCGTAAATCCAGGAATACTTTTATGAAAGTTCCAATGAACAATCTCAATATTCAATGGTGTTTTAAAATTTTCGTTTGCAATCTCTAGGAATTTTTTATTAAAATCAGAAAGAACATCATCTATATCAATCATTATATTCATATTGGATCTCCAAAAAAAACAGGCCCCTCAGGGCCTTGATTTCTTATTCAGTATCTGGTTTTTTTATATTTGGTTCTATCTCTTCTTCTGGTGGTTTTTCTTCCTTCTTTTCTTCAATTGGTTCTACTTTTTTAACTTCTTTTTCTTCATGGATAATAGTAATTTTTTTGCCCTTTGGTTTTTTTGATTCCTTTTTAACCGGAGATTTAAACTCATTTTCCTCTTCCTTTTCCTTCAAATTCTCCATTTTGTCGTCTTCTTTTTCTACTTTTCTTTGAGCTTTGTCCTGCTCCTTTTCAATTCTTTTTTCTTCCTTTTCCTTTTTTCTTTCATCAAGGTATTTTTCTCTTTCCTCAAAAAAATCTGAAGGAAGCTTATCTCCATACCTGTCAATACCTGCTGTAACTCTGTAAATCAACAGTAATCCTATAATACCGCCAAGAACTCCTCCAGTTGTACCAAAGAAAAGAACTCCCAAAGTAGCACCAATAATACAACCAATAGGAGTTGCAATTTTAACATTACAGATATTCAATTTTTCAGGTTCGCTTTTTCTCCTATCCCATGCAAAACCGATTATATCTCCAGCTAAGAATAATATAATCGCTCCCATTACGATTCCAAAGGGTAAAAGTGTAACTCCGTTCAAAGTTAATCCAGATGTAGCCAATCCACCTAAAAGCGCTCCAACTCCAGCGCCAACTAAACTGAACGGCCATTCCTTGTCTCTAATAAGCAGTTGTCTCTGGTCTTTACTTATTAAAAAGGGACAGGTCTTAGCTTCGTTCGTACTATCGATTATTTTACCAACCATTGTCTTTGCATTTTTAAGAAATATATAAAGAAAATATACAAAAAGAAGAGCAAATAAAATAACACCAACATTTTCAAGCCATTGATACCCTAATAAATCTCCTCCAATGTAGGTTGAAGCTATGGCCGCCAAAGGAAACAAAACTATGAATGTCCAGAAAACGTTTCCCTCAGGATACTTTTCTTCATCCATTTTAAAAGCTCCTTCCTTCCTTCTATTTATAAAAATAATAAACAGAGTGGCAAGAGATATCGCCCAGGATATTCCAAGAAGCAGTAATCCTACATTCGAAAAAAAGGCATTATTGATAAGATACCCTAAAGATAGAATAAAAAGCGTCACAAACCATAGAATATGTGCATATAAGGCATACATAAAGTTTTTCTTAAAAAGAAATAATCCAACTACTACTGCTACAATCCAAATAATTAAAAAAATCAACAGTTCCATAAAAATCCCCCTTTATGTTAATTAAGTTTATCCTTGAGTATTAAGGATATATTATGTAAAATATATAGATGGAGGTAAATATGCTTAAAAAAACTATAACTACAATTGCTACTTTTCTCATTTCGATTATACTACTTTCAAACAATTTTATAGATTATGATGAAACTCTTTTCCTTTTCGATAATTATAAAACAAACGATAACATAAAAATATCCTTAAATAAGGAAATAAGTCCAATCTATAAAACCGGAGAAAAAATCGAGATTTATTACGAAACATCTAATGCCTCCCCTATAATTATTTTTGATGTACTTTCAAGCGGAAAAGTTCAAATTATATATCCGCATAAATACGTCGGATTTCCCCTTTCAGAAAAAAACAACTCAATAAAAATACCCGATTCAAACAACAGCCTTTTTTATGATTTAGTTACTGGTAATTCCTCTGGAAAAGAATACATATTAGCATTGTCTCTGAATGAATATCCAAAATATATTATAGATAGAATTAATAACCTTGAATTCTTACCTATTCTGGACAATACAATAGAAGAGGTTTTAGACAAACTTTCAGAATATCTGAAAGCGGAGTTTTCATATGATTACAAATATTTTTTCAGTAATATTACAAGCAACAGAGGAACATTGGAAGTCAGTTCTTTCCCTGAAAACAGCAATATATACTTAAACAATGAATTAATTGGAACTACCCCTATATTCACAGGCCTTGATATTGGTTATTATTTGCTTGAAACAGAATATGCTTCAGAAAGCATCAGGGAAAAAATATTTATCGAACCTGGTAAGAAAACCCGTGTTTATCATGAATTCAATATATATCAAAAGGGAAAGATCTATTTCAGAAATGATGGTAATTCAGAAATAAGATTATTTATGAACAATGAATTTATAGGACATATTCCTACATCGGTTGAAGAACTTCCTGGAGATTACAACTTTTTATTCATTAATGATAAGGATGAAAAAAACTCTGTTAAAATAACGATAGAAGAAAATAAAATAAAATACATAAAAATAAATGAAAATTTGGAGGTAGACAAATAATGATTGAAGAAAGATCATCATTCCTGGGCTGCGAAGGAGAAGAGTTAAATTTTATAAAGTGGTCTCCAGAAAAAGAATCGAACATAGTGATTCAGATAATACATGGAATGGCAGAACATAAGGAAAGATATAAAGATTTCTCAAATTTTTTGACTGAAAGAAATATAACTGTCTACATTGCAGATATCAGGGGACATGGGGATCATATAGACTCAGAAACAGAAGGGTTTTTTCATGAAGAAAATGGCTGGGAAAAGGTTGTTGATGACAGAAGAATTTTTACTGAAAAAATTGCCAGGGAAAATGAGGGTAAATCCCTATTTATATTTGGTCACAGTATGGGTTCACTCATTCTAAGGGATTACATCACAAAATATAATACTCTCTACAGCGGAATAATTCTATCCGGTACAGCCTCTCCCATAGGATTACAGGGTCATGCAGCCAAACTGATAATCAAAAACTCACTAAAAAAGGGCAGAAAAGAAAAAAATCATAAACTCGATGCAATGGTTTTTGGAAGCAATAATAAGCCCTTTGAACCGTCAAAAACAAAATTTGACTGGTTATCCCGAGACAAAAAAGTTGTAGAAGAATACATAGATGACGATAAATGCGGTTTTGTCTGTACTACGCAATTTTTTGATGATCTTCTTTACGGTCTCATGAGACTGGATAAAAAAGTAAATATTCAAAATATAAGAAAAGATATTCCCATCCTAATGTTTTCAGGGGAAATGGACCCTGTTGGAGGTTTATCCAAGGGAGTAAAAAAAGTTTATAAAAAATATAAAAAGGCAGGAATAGAAGATATAACCTTAAAGTTATATAAAGATAACCGTCATGAATGTTTAAATGAACTAAACAAAAACG
>CAZGZM010000107.1:0-7570 GCA_964529955.1 uncultured Thermotogaceae bacterium | reverse complement strand
TTATCAATCTTTTAACAGGATGTTCTGGAGGAAGATACAATCTTTCTCTTTTATCAGGAAAAACTATTTCCTCTCTTTCCTTTGCAAGACCTATAAAGTCCAAGTTATTAATCTTCAGTTCTTCAAGAGCCTTTTTTACAGCTCTTAATTGAGGTTCTCCCCCATCAATAAAAAGCAAATCAGGCACAGGGTGCTTTGAGTATCTTCTTTTAATTACAGTTTCCATGGATAAAAAATCATCAGGACGTTCTACGTTTGCAATTCTGTATCTTCTATATTCGTTCTTATCAGGTTTACCATTTATAAAAACAACTAAAGAGGCAACTGTGTATAAACCCTGAGTATGTGATATATCTATCCCTTCTATTCTTTTTGGAAGCTTACTTAGCCCAAGAATCTCTTTAGTATTTTTTACTGATTGCATAGAATTCAATCTGATTTTCATTTCTTCATTAATATTTTCATAAGCGATTGCTAGAAGTCTTTCTTCCGATTTATTCCTTGGTTTACCTAAATATTTAAAATCACTGTTGAATTGCTTTTTTTCCCTTTTAGATATTCCATCGACTATCACTACAGGAGGCTTTTTGTGTTTGCCACCATAATAGAATTGAGTTATAAATTCTGATACTGTGCCCTCCTTAAAATCAAATATAAGTTTTCCAAGTAACATACCTCCCCTAACAGAAAGTAAAGCAGCAAAACCCGAAGAAACAGCTATCAAGTCCAGATTAACATCTTCTCCGACTTCAACAGCTTGTTTTGTATATAAAACATCCATATTTGAAAGAACATCCCTAATATTTTTTGCCTGTTCGAATTGAAGATTCTCAGCAAGTTTGTACATTCTTTCTTCAAGATTTTCTCTGACAAAAGTTGTTTCCCCATCAAGAAATTGTTTAAGACCTTCAACGTTAATCAAATAATCTTCTTTACTAATTTTACCCTGACATGGTCCAGAACACATTTTTATATGATAAAAGAAGCAAACTCTATCTTTTTTTGAATAATTACAATCATATCTACAAACTTGAAATATTCTTTGAAGCAATTCAACTAATTTTTTTACGATATACATACTTGTATAAGGTCCAAAATAAGTACCTGATTCTCCCTTATTTCTAGTTATATCTATTCTTGGAAATTCTTCATCAGTTATTCTTATGTATGGATATCTTCTGGACTCTTTCATTCTTATATTATATTTTGGCTTGTTTTCATAAATGAGATTTGCTTCAAGAACCAGAGCTTCCTTTTCATTATAAACTACTATAAATTCCATATTCTGAGTTTCTTCGGCTATCTTCCTAACTTTTTCATACTTATTCTGATTGGAAACTCTAAAATACGAATAAACTCTTTTTTTCAGTTTGATCGCCTTTCCAACATAAATTATTTCTCTTTTTTCATTTTTAAAAATATATATACCTGGTGAATCAGGTAGAACTCTTATTTTATCAAGCAATTTGTCATTCAATACATATCTATCCTTTATTTTAAATTCTTTTTTCCAGTTCAACAGAACAAATCACATTATTCTCCGGGCAGTTATGTTCTTCAATTAATTCATATACCAGCTTTCCAATAGGATTTTTTATACCACCAAGAAAACTAGCAAGTTGCAAATGAAGACATTTAACTGTGTTTAAATTTCTTATTCCTCCAATTCCCCTTGAAAGGATACTATAAATCTGCCAATCCTTTAATCCATTGTATTTATTCAAAATTTGTTTCTTCAATTCTATGATATCTTCATGGGCTTTTAGATAAGCAGTTCTTAACTGGGAATCCTCCAATATTTTTCTTTCTAAATGTTTGACAGTACCCTTTTCTTCGAGCCTTCCAACCCTCTTTGAAAGAAATGGGCATGTTAGCCAGAATAGCGTTGGAAATGGCTTATCATTATAAATTATCTGTGATTCAATACAGATAGGATATCCCCATTCACATCTATTTTTCACTTTAAAGGGATTATTAATATCTCTTCCAAGCTGAAATTGAACTATTTTTTTATCTTCAATAGAAACCCTATCCATTCATTTTCTACCTTTCTTTCAATAATATTGTACTTTTCCTCAACTATTTTCTCAAAATCCTTTGACTGTTCCTCAAGAATACCTGTAATAATTATCTTTCCATCTTCTTTCAGAAAATCTCCAAGTTTTAAGACAAATTTATTTATAAGTTGAATAATCATATTTGATACGATAATATCAAATTTTTCTTCTTTTTGAATATTCCCCAAAAAATCAGATTCTCTGAAATCGAATTCGATATCATTTATCCAACAAATTTCTTCAACCTTTTCCTGAGTATTTTTTTCTATATCTACTCCCAATACATAATCTGCTCCTGTTTTTTTAGCAAGTACCGAGAGGATACCAGTACCGCATCCAACATCTAAAACACTTTCTCCTTCATTTATATTTTCTTTGAGGAGTGATGATGCCAACCTGGTTGACTCGTGAAGACCTGTTCCAAATAAAAAACCTGGAATTATCCCTATTTTATGATTTTCTGTTATCCTTTTCTTTTCGTGCAGAGGGAGTATCTTTATCCCATCACATAAATAAAATTCTTTTAGACTTTCCTTCCACTTTTTTTGCCATTCTTCAAGATTGCTTGTTTCTTTCTTAATAAGTTCATATCTCTTTAAAAAATCCGGAACTTCTTTATTTTCTTCTAAATAAATATTAAGTGAAATAAACTGGCTCTCAAGATTATTCTGAATATAATAATCATTGAAATCATTTATTTCAAAAAGCTCTTCAAATAAATTAGCATCTGATTCTTCTATAACTAAATAATAATGATCGTAATTCATAAAATTCACCTCTGAAGAGATTTTACAATAAATACTTAATTCAATTTATGATGAGAAAGTAAATTATTAAACAACGATTCTGTTTATAAACTTGGGAAGAGCGGGTGTTTTACAGTCAGTGATAATATTTTTAACCATATGAAGATCTATGCTTTTATATAAAGCTACTTCTTTGAATTTGCTGCAATCAGCTATCAGATAGTTTGTTTGTGATTTTTCAAGCATTATCCTTTTTGTTTTTGCAGTGAATGTACTTAACTCATACAATCCATTTTCCTGAATTGCACTACAAGAGTAAAATGCTTTAGCAGCAGAAAACTGCTGAAGATTTTCCTCTGCCTTTGGACCAATTAAAGAATTAAATCCATGCTGAAGTGTTCCTCCGCATGATTGAACGAAGAAATTTGTATATTCTGAAAAATGGAGTAGAAGATTCAATCCGTTTGTAATTATATGCAGTCTATTAAAGCGTTTTGCTATTTCTGTACCTAAAATATATGAAGTGGTACTTTCATCCATAAAAAGAGTATCGTCTTCTTCAATAAATTCAATAGCTTTAAAAATCAACTTTTGCTTTAAATCAAAATTTTCCCTCAATCTTGAGCTAAAAAGTGAATGGTCTTCTTTTTCATTTAACCTTATATATCCATAACCAATGGAAATAACCTTTTCCCTTTCTAATTCCTTTAAATCCCTTCTTAGGGTTACGAGAGAAACATCAATTTGATTTAATAAGTCATTGGTTTTTATAGATTTTTTCTTTTGTAATAAACTTTTAATATACCTTTTTCTTTGTTGTTTTGTATTAATAGAACCACCTCATAATTGTAGATTTTATCCCTATAATAATAATTACATAAATGACTACATATTATCAATGTTCAAGAAATGTGATCAGCGTTGTTTAGATGTTTTTATATACAAATACAATTAAAATACTTAGTATATCACTATTAATGGACGTTTGTAGTCAGTATATATATTTGATAATATTCTTATGATAGTATCATAAAAGTATCATCAAATTTAAATTATTCTCTAAAAGGGAGGGGTCATTTTGAAAAAAATATTAATACTATCAATTGCACTTATTTTCATTCTTGCACCTGTTGCACTATTAGCAGCAGATGATTATGAAATTGCTGTAGTTGTAAAAATCGGGGGTATTCCCTGGTTCAACAGAATGGAAGTAGGGGTAGATCAAGCAGCTGAAGAATTGGGAATCAATGCATATCAAATTGGACCATCAGACGCAGATCCAGCACAGCAGGTAAAAATCGTTGAAGATTTAATTGCTAAAGGCGTAGACGCTATTTGTGTTGTTCCTAATGATGCAACAGCATTAGAGCCAGTTTTCCAGAAGGCTATGGATAAGGGAATAGTAATTATTACTCACGAATCACCTGGCCAGAAGGGTGCAAATTGGGATGTTGAAACAATCGATAATGTTAAATTTGGAGAAGCAAACTTTGAAAAATTAGCAGAACTTTGTGGTGGTGAAGGTCAATATGCTTTATTTGTTGGTGGACTTACAGTTCCATTACATAATTTCTGGGCTGATACAGGTTTAGCTTATTTTGAAGAAAACTATCCAAACATGGAACTCGTTACAACAAGAATTCCATGTGGAGAAAGTGTCGAATTATCATACCAGAGAACTCAGGAATTATTGAATGCTTATCCTGACTTAAAGGGTATAGTTGGATTCGGTTCACTGGGACCTATTGGTGCTGCACAGGCACTTAGAGAAAGAGGATTAGAAGATAAAGTTGCAGTTGTTGGTACAGTTTTACCAGAACAAGCAGCTCCATTCCTTCAGTTGGGCTTAATAGACTGGGGTTACCTCTGGGATCCTAAAGATGCAGGTTTCGCTCAAGTATTCTTAGCAAAATCATTACTAGATGGAATTGAAATTGATTCTGAATATGAAATTCCTGGTTTAGGTAAAGCAACTATTGATGGAAATGTAGTAAAGTTTGACGCAATTATTGATATTACAGCTGAAAACGCTTTATCATACGGTTTCTAAGAATTTTTTCTTTGGGCTGGCTTTTTTGCCAGCCCTTTTGTACTATAAAAAAAATAAATAATAAATGGAGTAATATATGTCTAAATTCCTTGAAATGAATAATATATGCAAATACTTTGGTGGTGTCAAAGCTTTACAAAACGTAGACTTTACCATGGATTATGGAGAAATTCGTTGTTTGGTTGGAGAAAATGGTTCGGGAAAGAGTACTCTGATAAAAATTATTTCTGGTGTTCATAAACCTGAAGATGGCAGCAAAATTAACTTCGATGGTAAAAACATACATCATATGAACTCAAGAGAATCAGTAAGATTGGGAATTCAGGTAATATATCAGGATCTTTCATTATTTCCTACTCTCAGTGTAGCAGAGAATATTTGTTTTAGTGATAATATTGAATCTGGAAAAAAATTGGTTAATTTTAAAAAAGCAGTTAAGAAAACTGAAGAAGTTTTAAAACAACTGGGAATTGAAATTAACCCCAAGAAGAAAATCACAGAATTATCAATTGCTGAAAGACAGTTGGTTGCCATCGCTAGAGCGATTGCTGCTGAAGCTAAACTAGTTATCATGGATGAACCAACAGCATCATTAACAAAAAAAGAAGTAGAAGTTCTTCTGGGAATAATAAAGGATCTTCAAAGTAAAAAAGTATCAACTATTTTTGTAAGTCATAAGCTAGATGAAGTAATGTCTATTGCTGAAAGCGTTACTGTACTGAGAGATGGTAAAAAGGTTGGAGATTACAAAGCAAGCGAACTCGATAATGATAAACTTGCTTTTCTAATGACTGGGAAGAAATTTAAAAAGGAAGTGCTACCTGAATACAGAACAAACGATGAAAAACCACTTCTTCAAATTTTAAATCTTACAAAAAAAGACAACTATAGAGACGTTTCAATTGATCTCTATAAAGGAGAAATAGTAGGAATCATAGGGCTATTAGGTTCTGGAAGAACAGAGATGGCTCTTTCGCTGTTTGGAATTAACAAACCCGATAGTGGTCAGATTATATTGGAAAATGAAGAAATAAAAATCAAAAGTATTGACGATGCAATAAAATATGGAATAGGTTACGTTCCAGAAGACAGATTATCTCTTGGATTGGTTATGGAACAATCGGTTAGCAAGAATATGATTTTACCAATTCTTGAAAGAATTTCAAAACATGGAATAATAGATATCGAGCTTCAAAAAAATGAAGTTGAGCAAAGTGTTGGTAGTTTAAAAATAAAAATTCCTTCCTTTGATGCACCTGTAAAAACTCTTTCTGGAGGAAATCAGCAAAGAGTGGTTCTTGGAAAATGGATAGGAATTAATCCAAAAATTCTTATTCTAGATTCCCCAACTGTAGGAGTGGACGTAGCTGCTAAGGCAAGTATTTATGAAATTATAAAAAAATTAGCATTTCAGGGAATGGGAATTATTATGATCTCTGATGAGGTTGAAGAAATTTTATATAACACCAATACTATTTACACAATGGCTTCCGGAAGAATAACTGGAAAATTTAATTCGGCTGATTTAAGCGAAAGGGAATTATATGAAGAAACGAACAAACATCACTGATTTATTTAAAAATAATGAATTTGTTCTGATTATAGCTATATTTGTGATCGGATTAATATTCACTATACTTAAACCAAATTTTTTCAGTATAAATAATCTTTATGGAATACTTGTAAGTAATTCTTATTTAGCAATTATGGCTATGGGAGTTTTAGTGGTTCTTATTTCTGGTGGAATTGACATATCCTTTACAGCAACAGCTATAGTTGCACAATACGTAATGGCTACAATAATAATAAACAATGGTGGTAATATGTTCCTAGCCTTCCTAATAGCTGGGGTTGTTGGTTTAGCCCTTGGATCTATAAATGCTATTTTAGTTTATACATTGAAAGTTCCATCGATAATTGTCACTATTTCCACTCTCAATGCATTTTATGGCATTCTCATTTTTGTAACTGGGGGAAAATGGCTCTACGGTTTTCCGATGTGGTTTATGGAAAAGAATTTAGTTAAATTCCAACAGGCAGATGGAAGTTACTTTGGTCTTTCAATGCCTATAACTCTTTTTGTTGCGGCAGTAGTTGTAACCTGGATAATATTGAGATTCACTACCCTTGGGAGAAAGGTTTACGCTCTAGGAGGTAATCCTGAAGCTGCGAGAAGAGTTGGTATAAATATTTTCAAAACTCAACTTTTTGTTTACGGGTTCATGGGTCTTATGGCTGGATTAGCTTCGGTTATTCAGGCAAATATAATGCTCACTGTGGCTCCAAATGCTCTTATCGGTAGAGAATTAGAAGTATTAGCAGCTGTTGTTCTTGGAGGAGCGAGTCTTGCAGGAGGTACAGGAACAGTACTGGGAACTTTGCTTGGATTCTTCTTGATTGCGATAGTGCAAAATGGGCTTACAATGCTTGGTATTTCAGCATACTGGCATAAAATATTCATTGGAATTGTAATAATTGTTAGTGTTAGTATCACAGCTTATCAAAGAAAGAGAAATGAAGAGAGAGGAGCTGTTATAGATGTCAAATAATAAATTTAGAATATCCATGAATGAAAACTTCACTCTTTTCGCAATTCTTATCTTACTGGTTATAACCTTTTCGATTATGCTTCCGGGACAATTCTTTTCACTTGGAAACTTTCAGTCGATGACATTTCAACTTCCAGAACTTGGAATATTGACTCTTGCAATGATGAT
>CAZGZM010000106.1:0-7617 GCA_964529955.1 uncultured Thermotogaceae bacterium | reverse complement strand
AAGGGAAAAATGAATGCAATTTTGAACATTGTAAAAGAAGCTGATATTCTCGTTTCAAATCAGAAAAGTCCAAATTTTATTAAGATTGCTAAAAATACAAGATTTCAACCTATAATAGTTAAGGAAATTGAATTAAATAAAGCTCTGAAATTACTCAAGGAGAATTTCTCAAAAATACTTGAATTAGTCAAAGAGAGAAAAGAAGGCAACTTCTCAGATTTCATTCCTGAAATATAGCGATATTTATCATAAATAAAAAAGCTGAGTTTTTATACTCAGCTATTTCTTTTATTCATTTAGTTTTTATTCTGCATCTCTAACTAATCTAATCATATTGAATACTCTTTGTTCATCACCCTGAGGAGAATTTTCATCTACTGATGGGTAATCACTTCTATTTCCAATTTTTGGATCACTTCTCTGTGCTCCCGCTCCATGGGCATCAACTTTTTCTCCATCCATATAACCTAAAGCGTTTCCAAATACTACATATGAAGCTGCTCCGTATTCTATTTCAGATGCACTTCCATCATCATGTGTTGTACTGCTCCAATAGAAACCGTAATCGTCTTCACCAAAACAATTAATAATTGGAGTGCAGTAGAACAAGTCATCTATTGCTGGAGAATCAGTTACTGCAGGTGATTTTGTATAGTCTACAATACTCTGAAGTTCTTTAACATTTGGAACTCTCCAATCAGAATATCCAAGGAAATTCTGTTCGTTCATTTCTTCAGCATAAGCTAAAGCTTCTTCCCAATCCATTGTTCCATCATTATTTGAACCTGCATCATAATATCCGCTGTCATATTTCATCCATTCTAATCCAGTTGCTTTATCTACAACTGTTTCATCTTCAGTTTCTACAAACAAATTTTGTCCATAATTTGTATTGCCTCTTACGTAATAACAATAAAAGTCCTTTGTAATTTCATATCCCTTAATTCTTCCGTCCGCAAAATTATATCCAAAAACAGTAGTGTTTCCTCCTAAAGTTGTTGAATCGTAAATCGTACTTGAAAGAATCTGCGAATCAATGAACCTTGGTTCTCCTGCTTCATCACCATAATGAAAAACAAAATAATCTGTATCAACATATGGAATGGAATCGCTTGAACTTGTTCCTGTCTTTCCGGAAAATTCAACGAGAGAGTACAATTCTTTAATAGTTGGTATTCTCCAGTCAGAATAACCTCCCAATGCAGCTTCATTGAATGCTTCAAGATTATTCACCGCTTCTTCCCAGGTAACCTTATCTCCTGGATCTTGCTGCCACATTAATCCTGTGACATTATCAGTAATTGTTCCATCTCCATTATCTGTATAGCTTGGTTGATTTCCACTGTAACTTGCATCCTGCCCATAGAAACTTTCACTTTCTACAGGAGTATCGATTATTGCATCGTTACTGTAGAATATTGTCTGATTTGTATCGACAATGGGATATCCACCTTCTACAGCAGAGTATCCAACTGCTTCGAGTAGAGCTTCTTCGAGTGCGTTAGCTTCATCAACCGAAAGCATATTCTCCATATCTGTCATTGGGCCTTCCGCTGAACGAGAATCTCCATCTCCATCTGGTGGGGGAATTACATTTCCATTCTCATCAACAGGAGGTTCACCTGTCTGAGTTGCTTCATTTGTTCCAAACACTGCTAAAGAAAAGATCATACAGCTCATTACAATAAGTATTATTACTTTTTTCATTTCATTTCTCCTTTTAAAATATTTTTTTCAATTCGATTTAACATTTCACCAAAAATTTTTACTTCTGCATCTGAAAAACCCAAAAAATAATCTTCAGACTTACTTTTAATTATTTCACCTAGTATTTCTGCTGTTTTTTTGCCCTCTGATGTAAGTGATATAAAGTTCTCATTCTTTTGAATTCCATTTTTTTTAATAACCAGTTCTTTTTTACAAAGAGTTCTAATTGTTTTTGAAACTGCCTGTGGGGAAACTCCTACAAATTTCGAAAGAGTTCTTTGATTCATTTCTCCTTTTTCAAATAAAGAAGCTAAAATTTCCCTGGCACTGTGAGGCAAACCCTTTAAATTATCATTTTCAATATGATCAGGAGGCTTAACATTAACTAAAAGTTCACTGATATCATGCATTTTTTTTAAAGAATCCACTTTGTTCATAAATACTCCTTTCTTAGCGTCAACTAGTTGATACTATAATATCGTAATAATTTACCTGTGTCAACCAGTTTATACAAAATAATTTAAATCATTAAAATATAATCAACTGAAAATGATTTCTGATTTATCTTAATCCTCACAAATCTTATAGAAAATATTTTTATGTAAGTCTTTCATTTACACATATTGATATTTTTCAGAGATTTTCAATATTCTTAATTAGTTTTATAGCGTATAAAGGGATATTTATCAACCAGGATTCTTTTCGATAATCTGATAGAGATGTTCTCACAGCAAATTTGGGATTGAACTTATTAAAAAAGGCTTTAAGACTTTTTGCATGAAGATTTTCTGAAGCCTTTACTTCTATAGGAATTATTTCTGATTCCTTTTGAATAACAAAATCAATCTCTCCAGAGGAATTAGGCGAAGTATAATAATAGGGTATTGAACTCAATTCTGATACTAATTGCTGCAAAACGTACTGTTCAGTAATAGCTCCTTTAAACTCATTGAAAATTTTATCACCTTCAATAATAGTTTTGAAATTTAAATCACTCATTGCTGATAAAAGGCCAATATCTATACAAAATAGTTTAAATGCTTTGAAATCCTGATATGCCTTTATTGGGAGAGAAGGATTAGTAATTCTAAATATTTTTTCTACTAAACCTGAATTAATAAGCCACTGAATTGCTAATTCAAATTCTCTTGCTCTTGCTCCTTTGCGTAACATACCATAAACGAATTTCCTCTGTTCTTTGGCTAATTGAGAAGGAATTGAATTCCAGACCATTCTTAACCTAGGAACTAAATCAACTGGTGAATGTTTTGAAAAATCTAACTCGTAAAAATCCAAAAGGTCTTTCTGTAATTTTCTAACTTCTACATAATCTTGATTATCCAGGAAAGTTCTTACCACTTCAGGCATTCCACCAATAAAATAATATTGCTTTAAAAGATCTATATACTTACTCTTAAAAGATGTCATCAAATTAATATTTTCCTTATTTATAAGAATTTCCAGATTTTCATTTCCAGTAGCAAATAGAAACTCTCTAAAATTTAAGGGAAATAAATTAAGAAATTCAACTTTCCCGACTGGAAAAGAATTATTCCCATGAATTGCAACTCCCAATAGAGATCCAGCAGCTATTATCTGATATTCTGGGGTGTTCTCAGAAAAATATTTCAAAGAAGTTAGAGCTTTAGGAACTTCCTGTATTTCATCAAATAGAATTAAAGTATCTTTTGGAGTTATATTTACATTAGTTTCTACCTTTAGAGCAAGAATAAGTCTCTCAATATCATAATCAGATTCAAAAACTCTTTTCATCCTATCGTTGTTTTCAAAGTTTATATAAGCTACTTTTTCATAATTGTTTTTGGCAAATTCCTTCATAAGCCAGGTTTTACCTACTTGTCTTGCCCCCCTTATAATAAGGGTTTTTTTGTTTTTTTTATTCTTCCAGTTCAATAATGAATCCATTGCAAATCTTTTCAAATTAATCACCAACTTGTTTATCATTACCATTATATCACTATAATGTGATTCAATTACATTATTTAGTCAGAGTTTTTGTTATATTAATCACATTTTAAGTCGCAGTTTTTGTCATTATACTCACATTTTCAGGTGGAGTTTAGAAGTTAAACAATTTTGTTTTAAAAGTTTTATACATCGCAATGTATAAAAGTATAATTTTTTCACCTTTTTTTCGATTTAGATGTATAAAAGTTTTGATTATAAAAAAACCAAATTTAAATTTTTTCTCTTTGGAATAAATTTTTATTCTGTTATCATAAATCTGAGAAATAAAATATCTTTTTCTGATTCTTTGTCAGGAGGTGTTTCAAAATATGGATAATATTAATTTAAAGGGAAGTCATTACAATATCGGGATGAAAATGGGTAATTACTTCATAGAGAAAAAATCTAAATTTCCAATCAAACTTCATAAATTTCAGAGTGAATTCGGTAAAGAAAGCGGAAAGATCTTAAAGAAACTATTTCCTGAAATCTCAGAGGAAATAAAGGGAATCACAGATGTTTTGAAAATAGATAATGAATTATTCACTTCTCTTTTATTCTGTGCTGGTTGCTGTCTTATAATCAGAGAAAATCATAATGTTGAAACCAGAGGATGCACAGCATTCAGTTTTATTAAAAATGAAAAAATTTTTTATGGAAGGAATAACGACTTACCACCTTATTTAAAGAAAGTGAGTAAAAGTATATTTTATAAACCAGAAGGCAAGAATAATTTTATCTTAAACACTTCTTCCTTTGTAAATGGAGAAGAAGGAATAAATGAACATGGTCTGGTCGCTGCTATGACATTTGTAAAACCTTTAAAAGAAGAAATTAAACCGGGAATAAACTCTTTATTATTGGTCAGGCTAATTCTTGAAAATTGTAAGACAACCGATGAGGGATTAAAATTAATTAAAGAAGTTCCAATAGCTTCAAGCTGTAATATCCTTCTTGCTGATAAAAAAACGAACATGCTTGTAGCTGAATGCAATTCTTCTGAAATAAATATAAGGTATCCTGAAAAAACCGAATCTGGAGAAGCTTTTATTGTAACTGTTAATCACTTCACTTCTGAGAAAATGTTTAAGCATGATGGAAGCAATCGCAACATTTATTCTTCAAAAAAGAGATACGAAACTGCTTATGAGTCTTTGAAATATAAGAATTCAAATAATCCAGTCAAATTTACTAAGAGCCTCTTAAGTGGTCAATATGGATTCATATGCCAGTACAGTAAAAAAATAAAATTTGAAACTATCTGGTCAACAATCTTTGATATTTCAGATAGCAAAGTATATTTAGCTCCTGGAAATCCATCTAAAATAGAATATATCCAGGATGACAGAATGAAAAGCTATTTTAAAAATTAACTAATTTAAGATAAAATATAAACACTAAATACCGAATTAAATCACTTTTATTAAAGGAGAGATTTATTTTGAATTCACTTAATGATTGTATAAAAGAATATAAAAATCAAATTGAAAGAGGACATATAAATAGAGCTTATAAAGGCATTCTTGATTTCATAATGAACTTAAGAACTAATTTGAAAAATAAATATCCCGATTATTTTATCTCAAGCATCTATCAAGGTTATATGGATATGACTTATTTTTCTTTCACTCCTCAAAGATTTAGGGAGAAAAAATTGAAAATAGCAATTATTTTCATTCATAAACAAATATGCTTTGAAATCTGGTTAGCCGCTAATAACAGAGGAGTTCAATTTGAATATCGAAAATTGATAAATAAAAAGAAATGGGAAAAATATAAAACTTCTGATATAACCCTTAATCCTGACTCTATTATTGAATATACTCTGGTTGAAAACCCTGATTTTAATCATTTAAATATTTTAGAAGAAAAAATCGAAAGCAAATCATTGGAATTTATAAAAGATCTCAGATCTTATTTGTCTTTATAAATATCATTAACTAAATTCAGAGGAGAAAATGTCTGAAAATACAACAGTTAAAAAGATGTGGAATGATTATTTGAATTCAATTAACGAAAGTTCAGAAAAAACAGATTTAAAATACACTTCCTGGCATTTCTGTAACAACAAAGAAGATGCCAATGCTCTTTATAAAATAGTTTTAAAGGGTATTAAAAGAGCTACTGCTTCTTTATATCTTAGCTATGAACATAATAAAGAAGAAATTCCTAATAAGGGCTCTTTGAGTATTATTACTGATTGGGATGAAAATGCAAAGTGTATTATCCAAACAACAGCTGTAAAGATGGTACCCTATAATGAAGTGACTGAAGAATTTGCAGCAAAGGAAGGAGAGGGAGATAAAAGCCTTAAATTCTGGAAAAGAGTTCACTGGAAATTTTTCTCAGAGGAGATGGAAGAAATAGGAAAGGAACCAATCGAGGATATGCTGGTCGTATGTGAGGAATTCAAAGTCGTTTTCAAGTAATCCGTTTTAATTCATACTTAATTATATTTTAAGGAGTTATTATGAAAATCTATGAAGAAATTAAAAAATATAAACCCTATAACGAACAGGAAGAAAGAGATAAAATAGAAATTCTCAAGCATTTATCAAATAACAAAGAGATTTTCTCTAGAGAAAATAAAGCTGCTCATATGACAGCTTCTGCATGGGTTGTCAATGAAAAAAGAAATAAAATACTCATGGTCCATCACAACATTTATAATTCATGGTCATGGTTGGGAGGCCATGCTGATGGGGAAAAAGACCTCTATTCAGTAGCTTTCAAAGAAGTTTTGGAAGAAAGTGGAATAAGTGAAATTCATCCTATTTCAATGGATATTTTTTCTCTCGAAATTCTAACAGTTGATGGTCATGAAAAAAATGGTGAATATGTGTCCTCTCATCTTCATTTAAACACGACTTACCTTTTTGAAGCTGATGAAGAATCAAATTTGATTATAAAACCAGATGAAAACAGCGGAGTCAAGTGGTTTGGATTGGATGAAGGAGTAAAAGCATCTTCAGAACGCTGGTTCAGAGAAAGAATATATAGTAAACTCAATAAAAAACTTGGAGAATTCAAGTATCCTAAATAATAAAAAATTCTTTTAACTAAATATCTATCATCAAAATTAAATACAAAACTATTTAAACAAAGTTCTAAGTCACCATCATGTATCTAAATCAAAGTACTCATTTCGAAAAATGAGCTTTTATTTTCTCCTTTTTCTCCTTATTTTAATTATTCGATACCTTAACTATAAATCGTGTGGAAATTTATTAAAACCACAGAATATTCCCTTTTAAAAAATTTATTTTTCATTAAAATTTATACTAATCTTACAATCAATCTATTTTTTTTATTAAACTTTCCTTGTATATTTTGGATAATAAAAATTCATTTTCATGAAATTTTTAGATATCTAAAGGTTTTTTTCTTTCCTTACCAATATTTCTGTTAAAACAGGACAGATCAATCCAAATCGACATTGATTATATAAAAGTTATTATGATATTATAAAATATAATTTGATAATATCAAAAATGATTTGAAAAAAGAGTTGTTTAAAAAGGAGATAGTTATGGGAGAAAAATTAGAGAGTTTACCTAGATTTACCAGAGCATTAATAAAAAGTCATCTTATAGCCTGTGGATTTTCGTATGAAGATTCTGAAAAACCAATAATTGGAATTGTTAATTCCTGGACTGAATTTAACCATGGTCATATGCCGCAAAGAGAATTAGCTGATAAAGTCAAAGAAGGAATTATTGCAAAGGGAGGATTGCCTCTTGAATTTAATACTATAGCTCCTTGTGATGCTCTTGCTCAGGGTTATGAAGCAATGGATTTCATTCTTCCAAGCAGAGAGGTCATTTCGGATTCAGTTGAAGCAATGGTTTTATCACAGGACATTTTGGATGGATTGGTATTCATTTCCTCCTGTGACAAAATAACGCCTGGAATGCTTATGGCTGCTTTGAGACTTGATAAACC
>CAZGZM010000105.1:0-7863 GCA_964529955.1 uncultured Thermotogaceae bacterium | reverse complement strand
CGAGACTCTTTTCAGTTTTTTCTTCAAATACTTCTCCCTTTATTTCAGAAAGAGCTTTATCAATCATTTCTCTGTACATAAATAAACCTACACTTGAAATATTACCACTCTGTTCGCTTCCAAGGACAGATCCGAAACCTCTGATTTCCAAGTCTTTTAATGCCAGTTTCAAGCCACTTCCCGGCCCTGAGAATTCCTTTAAAGCCTTTAATCTTTCACTCGACGGCCCGTTATTTTGTATGTTTTTATATAAGAAATATACGAAAGCTCTTCGATTTCCTCTGCCGACTCTTCCCCTCAACTGATAAAGCTGAGCGAGACCATATCTATTTGAATCATCAACTATCAGAGTATTTGCATTGGGTATGTCCACTCCGCTTTCTATAATTGTTGTACAAATTAATAAATCAATTTCACCCTGGTAAAAGGAATTGACAGTTTTTTCGAATGGAATTTTATTCATCTGTCCATGAGCTATGCCAATTTTTGCTTCAGGAATAAGTTCGCTTATTTTTTTATATATTGTATCTAAGTCATTAACTCTGTTGTGAACGTATATTGTCTGGCCGCCTCTGTTTAATTCTCTTAAAACAGCCGTTCTTATTAAAGTGTTGTTGATTTTCCCAACGTACAATTTTGGTAAGACTCTTCCGATGGGAGGTGTTGATATAACTGAAAAATCTCGAATTCCACTTATTGACATATATAATGTTCTTGGAATTGGAGTTGCGCTCATGGTTAATACATTGACCTTTGTTTTTAATTTTTTAAGTTTTTCCTTTTGCATTACTCCAAATAACTGTTCTTCATCTATTATTATTAAACCAAGGTCAGCGAATTTAATTCTATTTGAAAGGATGCTGTGAGTTCCGATTATTATATCAACTTCTCCATTATTCAATTGTTTTATAATCTTTTCTCTACTTGTACCAGTTGTATTTCTGTTCAATAATTTTATATTAACTCCAAAGGGGGAAAGTCTTCTTTCAAAATTACTGTAATGTTGTGAAGCAAGAACGGTTGTAGGAACAAGAAGAGCCACCTGTTTTCCAGAAACTATTGCTTTAAATGCTGCTCTGATGGCGACTTCTGTTTTTCCATAACCTGCATCGCCAGTTATGAGTCTATCCATTACTTTATTTGAGTTCAAATCAATCATTACTTCACTAATTGCATTTGATTGATCATCAGTTTCTAGGTATGGAAATGAATTTGCAAAATCTGTTTCCATTTTTTCATCGCCACTTAAAACTAAACCCTTTTCTCTTTCTCTCTTTGCGTATAGAGTTATGAGTTCTTCCACTTTTTCCTGAATCTCTTTATTAACCCTCTTCTTCTGGTTCTTCCAGCGTACTCCCTTTAGTGAATTAATAGTTATTAGTTCTGAACCAATGTATTTATGAACTCTATCCAACCTCTCAACAGGAACATATATTTTGCTTCCTTCTTTGTATTCAATGGTTATATACTCTCTTGTCCCCAGGGTATTGGTTATCTTTTTTACTCCTTTATATAGGCCGATACCAAATTCCTTATGGACAATATAATCATTTACATCAAGTTCAGACCAGTCGAATATGGGTGCTTCGTTTTGACTGTACTCAAATTCTTTTTTCTTTCCCTTCTTCTCTGCAGCAAAAGTTTTTCCTTCGTATTTATAGGTGATTGAGGTAGAAAAAATCTTTGATTCTTTATTTGAAATGACTTTATAATTCTTAACTGAATAGAAAAAATCTATATTGAGCTTTCCATATCTATCATATAAATACTTTTTAACTCCAGTGCCAATTATTTCGTATGTTTCTCTTTCTCTGTTTTCATAATCTTTAAAACCCTCTTCAGGATTTATAAAAATGTACGTTGGATTATCATCCATATAGTCCATTAAAAAACATTGTTTTTCATAATATAAACCGGAAACGGTTTCTATACTATTTGAATCGAAATCTAATTGAGCATTGAATTTTTTACCAGCATCCTCAAGTCTTTTATCTGCTAAATCTATGGTTTTATTATTTATTAAAATCTCAGAGCATGGATAAATATATAGTGAATTTGCTTTATTTTTTAAACTTGTCTGCTTTTCAACATCAAAAAATCTCATCCTTTCAATATTTCCATCAAATGTCTCTACTCTGAAGGGATAGTTGTAAATAGTGGGGAAGATATCTAGAATGTCTCCCTTTAAGGAAAATTCTCCCTTTTCTCTTACGGTAAAAACTCTTTTATAACCCAGGTATGTATAAAATTCAGGATTAAGATCTAAGTTTCCACCTAAATTTATTTTTATTATATTTTCTTTGAAGGAATCTACCGGAATAGTTTTTCTTAAAAAGCCATGATAAGTGGTAAAAACTCTTTTGTTATTGTTCATTGACAGTTTAAATAAAGTATTTATTCTTGAATTTCTCACATATGAGGATACTGATATGTCTTCAAATGGAAATACATCATGTGAAAAGTAATAAGAATAATTTTTATCGCTGATTTCCTTGAATTGCTGTAAATATCTTTCGTCAGGGAAAAGAATTATAGTGTTTTTTAAGTCATTTATATTCTCCAATAAATACGATTTGAAATTTTCTGTTTTAATTAAATCCATACTTCCTCCATTAAACAACCAATGTATTTTATCATAACAAAATTTTCTGTTAAACTATACTTATTATTTGAATGGGGGGTTATTATGGATAAGAAAATATCTTTAAGAGAAATCACTGAAGAAACACTGATAGATTTTTTGAAACTCAAAGTGTCAAAGGAACAGGATAAATTTGTTGCCCCAAATGCTGTATCGATTGCACAGGCTCACTTTTCAGATAAGGCATGGTTCAGGGGAATTTATGCTGATGATACACCTGTTGGTTTTATAATGGTTAGTATTGATCAAGAAAAGGAAGAGTATTTTATATGGAGATTAATGATTGGTAAGGACTTTCAAAGAATGGGATACGGCAAGATCGCTGTATTAAAATTAATTGATTTTTTGAAAAACGAATATTCAGCAGAGAAACTTCTAGTAAGCTGCGTTCCAGAGGATGGAGGTCCGGAACCCTTTTATTTAAAATTAGGGTTTACTCCGACTGGTGAATATGACGGTGGGGAAAAAATAATGATTATTGATATATGAAATATCAAATAGTGTTATAATTAATTTAATTAAATAGTATTTCAGGGGAGCCTAATGGCTGAGAGTGCGGATAAGCAGACCCTTAACCTGATCCAGATAATGCTGGCGTAGGAAGAAGAAATTCAAAGTCCGCAAGAAGCGGATTTTTTTATTTATTGGGAGGTTGTTATGAACAAGATAATTATTTTACTTTTGCTTTTATTAGTGGGGTCTTTTGTTTTTTCTAATGAATTGGTTTTGTACTCATATGATAGTATGATTCCTCTAATTGAAAGTATAAAGGATGATTTCTTAAATGAAACTGGTATAGAATTAAATCTTAAAACTTATGGTGATTCAGGTGCTGTCTTTACAAAGTTAATTTCTGAAGGTAAAAAAACTGATTGTGATATTTTCATAGGCATTGATTCTCTCATGGTTGAGACCGCTAAAGAGAAAAACATATTTTTAAGCTATAAACCTTCAAATCTAAATAATATTGTTGATGAAAATTTATTGGTGGATAATGATTTTTATTTAATTCCATATGATTATGGTCCAATTGCCTTTGTTTATAAGGAATCAGAAACCGGGAATCTGGAAGGTCTCAAAATGGAAGACTTGGCAGAAAAGAGATTCTCAAAATCAATTATAGTTCAGGATCCAAGGACATCAAGCACTGGTTTATCACTTTTAATGTGGACATATTCTTTGTTCGGAGAAGATTATATCGATTTCTGGAAAAACTTCAAAGATTCTTTATTAACCATAACAATGGGATGGGATGATGCATTTCAAAAGTTTGAAATGGGAGAAGCACCTATCATGTTGAGCTATGGTACAGATGGAGCTTATTCATATGAATACTATGGAAGTACAGAATATCAGATATTTATACCCGAACCAGGCTATGTTCAAATTGAAACAGCCGGTATTATAAAATACTCTGACAGTCTTGATGAAGCAAAAATATTTATTGAGTATATGCTAAGCAATAATTTTCAAAAAAATATTCCTTTGAATCAATGGATGTTTCCAGTCATTGAGGTTGAGTTGCCTGAATCTTTTAACTATGCATTAAAACCTGATAATATTGTGAATCTGGATTTAAATATAGATATAGATGAGTTAATTTCAGGTTGGGAGAGTGCGATATATTAGGAATAAATTAATTG
The DNA here is from genome assembly GCA_964529955.1 of uncultured Thermotogaceae bacterium. Lineage (GTDB taxonomy): Bacteria > Thermotogota > Thermotogae > Petrotogales > Kosmotogaceae > JASGMR01. Next base: position 3,579 of record CAZGZM010000105.1, on the reverse strand, counting down.
TATCAATTATATTTTTATTTCTGATTTTAATTCCTTTACTTGTAACTTTCATTTCAATTTTTAATTTTGAAATTGATTTTAACTTCAATACTTTAAAGAATATACTTTTTTTTACACTTAAACAGGCTACTATCAGCACTGCTTTTTCATTGGTAGTAGCCCTTCCAGTTGCGATATATATCGGAAAGTACAAATCTGTATTCAATAAATTAATTAAAAGAACATCCATAATACCCTTCTTTTTCCCGTCAATTTCTATGACAATAAGTTTTTTAGCTATATATGGAAGGTATGGTGTGATTAATAATATTTTAAATTCATTGAATTTTAGTCGTGTGCAATTTCTTTATACTTTTTTTATAATAATAGTTGCTCATGTTTTTTATAATTCGCCCATACTCGTAAAAACAATATCGGAAGGCTACGAAAGATATCCGAAAAATCTTTTTGAAGAATCTTTGATCCTGGGGGTTAATCCGGTTAAAAAATTCTTTAAACTTGAACTTCCCTTTTTACTCACATCCATAATATCCGGATTAATTCTTGTATTTTCATACTCCTTCACTTCCTTTGCAGTGGTAATGATTTTAGGAGGGTCACAGTATGCAACTTTGGAAGTATCGATATATATGTACTTAAAATTACTTGGAAAACCGGATGTTGCTATATTAATTTCAATGATTCAATTTTTGTTTCTGATATTATTTGGTCTCTTAATAAATATCCTTGATAAGGAATACCCATCAGAGGGTTATTTAAGGACAAAGAAAAAGACAAAGAATATTTTTCTGAGAGTTTATTCAATTTTTTATTCTTTTTTCGAATGGGTCCCCGTAATAATTGCAATCATTATTCCCTTTTATAATTTTAACGATAATTCCTTTACAATAAAGTATTTCTTAAATCTTTTTACAATGAATATGAACAGCATAATTGGAGTAAATTCAATATTAAGTACGGTTTTTAATTCATTTATTTTTTCAACAATATCGGGAATAGCTTCGACAGCATTGGCTTTTTATATTATTCTAGCAATAAAGATCAAAAGGGGAAATGTGAAGATTATCAGAATTCTATCTCTGATTTCAATTTCAGTATCTCCTGTAATTATGGCACTTGCATATTCTAAGGCTTATTTCTTTATTTCGCCTTTAATATCTATCGTTCTTCTTTATATCGTTCTGACTTTCCCGGTAAACATAAATTTAATTTATTCCTTTGCTTCAAAATTTGATTATTCAATAATTGAAAGCTCAAAGATAGATGGAGCAAAAAACTCCGATATTATTAGGAAAATCGCTTTACCCATCTTTAAACTTCCTCTGATTTATACTCTTTCAATTTCATTTGCAATTTGTTTTGGTGAAATAAGTGCAGCTTTAATTCTAATAAGTGATGTACTTCCTACCTTACCGGTTGCAATATATCGTCTTTCTTCAACAAGATATTTAGGAGAAGCAAGAACGGCATCTTCGCTCCTCCTTATAATTGTTTTATTATCGGTTGGAATAATCAGTTATTTATTAAAAAGGGCACAGCATGATGAGAATTCACATTCATTACATAGAGGTCTTTGAGGTTTACATACAGTTCTTCCAAAATCAACCATGGAAAGATTTATGGGACCCCATAGTTCTTCAGGTAATACCTTCATCAGTTGAAATTCTGAATCCTCCGGCTTTTTTGTTTTTATCCATCCCAATCTGTTTGAAATTCTATGCACATGAGTATCAACTGCAAGAGCTGGAATGCCAAATCCTGCAAACAGAACTATATTTGCTGTTTTTCTGCCAACGCCTGGCAATTCAAGGAGTTCTTCAAGATTATCAGGAACATCTCCCTTGTATTTATTTTCGATAATCTTGGATATTGCAATGATATTTTTTGATTTTTGATTGAACATACCTGCTGCCTTTATAAGATGCTTAATATCGTCATCCTTTAAAACACTTAAAGATTTGCTGTCGGGATATAAACTAAACAATGCCCTGGAAGTCGCAAAGGTGTTTTCATCTCTGGTTCTTTGACTTAAGACGGTTGATATTAAAATCTGAAAGGGGTCGCTGCTTCTGCGACCCTCAGGAAAATTACCTGGAAACAATTCTATTATTCTTTCAGCAATACTTATTGGATTACAATCATTCATTGTTTTCTAGAAAACATTTATAAGCATTATATGTTTCAAATAAATCAATCTTTGAAATCAGTTCATAGGGACTGTGCATTCCTATTGTTGGAGTACCTGCATCAATTACATTTACTCCTTTTTCTGCAAAAAACTTAGCTACTGTTCCTCCGCCTCCCTGATCAACTTCTCCAAGAATAGTAACCTGCCAACCTACTTCGTTTTCATTAAATAAATTAATTATTTTTCCAATAAGTTCAGCTGAGGCATCACTTGTTCCGCCCTTACCCCTTGCGCCTGTATATTTACATATTCCTATACCATGGTGTACTTTAGTTACGTTTGTTGTATCATGTACATCGGCATATAAAGGATTTATAGCAGCACATACATCTCCTGAAAGCATATCTGATTTATCAAATATCAAATGAGAATTAAAAACTGGGTCGCTTATCCCTTTAAGATGTAATACTCTTTCAAATACGTGTGCCCAGAAGTCACTCTTTGCTCCGCTAATTCCATCGCTTCCAGTCTCTTCTTTATCAAATAAAAGAACTGATGAGGATCTTCTGATTTTTTCAGATTCTAAAATAGCTTTAATTGCAGAATAAGAACATACTCTGTCATCATGCCCATAGCCGCCTATTAATCCTTCGTCAAATCCTACATATCTTGCTTTGAAGGAAGGAACCATTTGAAATTCAGATTTTATAAAATCTTCCTCTTTAATCCCATATTTTTCATTTAATATTTTTAATAAGTTACCCTTTACAAGATTTTCCTTCTCTTTGTCATCACTGTCTTCAGGTAAAGAACATGCTATAGCCTGGAGATTTTTTCCAAGAAATACTTTCGCTAATTCTCCTTTTCTATTATCTAAATGAGGTAATAAATCGCTCACTACAAAAACGGGTTCATCTTCCTTAAGACCACATTCGATTTCTTTTTTTGTTCCATCTTTCATTATTACTGTGCCCACTAATCCTAATGGAATATTTAGCCACTGGTATTTTTTTATACCTCCATAGTAGTGAGTCTTAATCATTGCAATTTCTTCTTTTTCCTCAATTGGATTAGGTTTGAAATCAAGTCTTGGAGAGTCAACGTGTGCGGCTATCATATTGAATCCCTTACTAAGATCCTCGGTTAGGTTAAATGCAATCAATATTTTGTCGTCTCTGGTAATAAAATACTTGTCAGTTTGGATGTTTTCTTTTTCAGCATTTTCAATATTTACATAACCATTGTCCAACAGCAATTCTTTAAAAAACTTTATCGATCTTCTTTCAGTTTTCGCATAATCTAAAAAAGACATGTATTCTTTGCTAAAGGTATTATAAATTTTTGAATTCTCTTTCTTTTCTGATATCGAATTCTTATAAAACAAATCTTTTCCCATTTTTGTACCTCCTAATAATTTCTATAAAAAAATTATAGTATAATTAGTTGAACAT
>CAZGZM010000104.1:7101-7947 GCA_964529955.1 uncultured Thermotogaceae bacterium | reverse complement strand
GGATATAGAAAGAATAACATAAAGAAATTAAGAAGGTAGGAAAATAAGAAAATAGCAAGAAAACCGATGCTGACGATGTTACGTTTTCTCTATTTTCAATCAAAACACCAAATTCTAGATACTAAATACTGTTCTTAAAACATTCTCCTCTTGATGGCCATACGAAATCCTGAACAATCATTGAAACATTGAAGATTCAAACGGATTTCTAGGTGGAAGAATCATAAGAACCGTTGATTCTTCTTAGAGAAGTGGCTCAATATGAGCTGAGGTGGGTAGTCATCTTTTGTTTTTAATTCCTTCCCTGTAAAGGAGAATTTTTTAAGGTTTTACTTTTTTAACACCCCTCACCCTTTCTTCATGGGCTTCTCATATTAACTATTCTATATTATCTGTTCGCTTTATGGATTTTTCTAATCTAAACACCAAGCACTAAATACATGACACTGTTCTTTGATTTTCTATTATCAATTCTCTGTTTTCTGTTATCTGTTTTCATTTTTTATATTTATTGCAAAGTATACTTGACAATAAATGCAAAGTTAGCTATACTATAAATGCAAAGTGCACATTGCAAATGAGGTGGTTTTTTTGAAAACTAAAATTAAGGAACTGAGAAAGGAAAGGAAACTTTCGCAGGCAGAATTAGCATATGAGGTTGGGACAACGAGACAGACTATTACATCCATAGAAACAGAAAAATACACAGCCTCGCTCGTGCTGGCTTATAAAATTGCTAAATATTTTGATAAAACTATTGAAGAAGTTTTTGACTTCTCAAATGTGGAGGATTTATAAATGGATAAAAATTTGAAAAAAGTAAAGATAAGAATTCTATTAGTAACT
>CAZGZM010000104.1:0-7072 GCA_964529955.1 uncultured Thermotogaceae bacterium | reverse complement strand
GTATTATTGTTGCAGGTGTTTTGTTTGCAGTTATATAAAAACAGAAAGATGAAAAGTTATATTAGAGGGGATAAATATGTTGAAAATGATAAATATCAAGAATATTCAAGGTTCTCAAAGATGGAGGATATATAAATGGATAAATATAAGAAAAAATTAAAGGTAAGAATGCTTCTCATGGCTATCGCAATTATTTTTGCTGTTGTTCTATTAATATTCAATTCTTTACGAATGGTTGAAGCGGGAGATGACGGAACATTTTCAAAGGGTTTTATAGATGGATTTCAGAACGGATTATTGGCTGCTATTGTGGGCATCTTCTGCGTATTTACAATTAAATATCTTTCTATTTTCAACAATGAAAGGAAACTAAAGCTCTGGTACAATGAGGAAAACGACGAAAGGAAAAACCAAATAAGACTCAAATCAGGCGGAAATGTTGTTCTCGTAGATTCAGTGATAATAATTTTTGCAGGAATTGTTGCAGGATATTTCAATGAGATAATTTTCTTTTCTCTTATAGCCTGTGCTCTTTTCCAGTTGATTGTCAGTGCAGTGATAAAAATATATCTTTTAAATACTCATTAGGCTGGTGATGATAATGAAAAGGAAAATAAATGTAGTAATGATGGTCTTATTTACAATTGGGCAGTTAATCTCGGTTTTTTCAAATATTTTCAGAGATAAGATAGCAGATTTCTCTTTTGGATTTCTTGAAGGGCTTTCATTTGTATTCATTATTTCAGGGTTTATTTATATGTGCTGGTGTTTAGCTCATGGAAAGAATCCTTATAATCTAATAAAATTTAGGAAATAATTATGAAAAAATTATCCAGAGAAATAAGAATAGGCCTTTTTCTTTCAGCTTTGTATAATATACTACATATTTTTACAGACATGCATGAGTTTTTTCTCGGACTTATATTTGGGTTGGTTCTTTGTTTTTATCTCTTGAATTTTTTGCCAGAATCATTTAAGGACAAATTATCAATATATAAAACAAACTTAAAGGAGAACTGATTGAATAGTTTCAGTTCCCTTTCTACTAATTTTACCTTGAGTTTTATCATATTCTAACTTCTTTAGGTGGTTAAATATTATAAAGGATCTGTCAAATCTTCGACTGATCCTTTTTAAAAACTTTAACTAGAAGTTCGTTGATTGAAATGTTATTTTTTTGAAAGTTTAAATTGAATAGCGAATCTTATTTTATAAATATAAATCCTTATATACTTTATTCATATCTCAATGCTTCTATTGGGCTTAATCTTGAAGCTTTATTAGCAGGATAAAGACCTGATAATAAACCTATTCCAGCTGAGACAAGAACAGCAATAAGTGTTATTTCGGGACTTAATTTAGCTTCTAGACTTAAATTTGTAGCAAATCTTTCTATCCAACTGGTTAAACCCCATGCTAAAAAAACACCAATTATTCCTGCAATAAAGGTAATCATAATACTCTCAACTAAAAATTCTGTTAGAATTCTTTTTCGAGAAGCACCAATTGCCATTTTTATACCAATTTCTCTTGTTCTTTCAGTTACTGAAACAAGCATAATGTTCATTATTCCTATTCCTCCTACAAAGAGGGAAATTGCCGCTACAGAAACTAAAACAAGAGACAGCAACTCTAAAGTATCGTTCATAACATCGAGAATTTGCTGTTGATTGTAAATTTTATAAAACTCATTTTCATCATACTCGGTATATAAAAAATGATCGATTTCTTTCATAGCTTTTGAAACATTATCTTCAGAATTTGCGACTGCAATCAAAGAGGATACTTCTCCATGTCTCTGAAAAATTCGAGATTCTGCTGTATTAAAGGGTATATAGAGGAAATCTGAAGGGTCGGAGAATAAGTTTCCTCCTCCAGTGTCTACTACACCGATAATTTCAAAGGTACTCATTTTGGTATAATTATTTCCAAAGGATTGAATTACATGTATGTTTTTTCCAACTGGATCATTATCAAGAAACATAGTGTCTGAAAGGGTGCTTCCAATAACAGCTACAGAGTCTTTATTGATATGATTTTCATTGGAAAAATCACTCCCTTCAATTATTGAAAATTGCATAAGGTCAAAATATCCTGGTTCTATTCCCAATACTGTTTTTGATTCATCATAATAATCACTTTTTATAGAATAATTTCCTTGAAGGAATACGATGGTTTCTTCAACGTCAGGACACATGTTTTTTATTTCTTCTTTAAAATCATAAATCAGTGGATATGCTTGATTTGCTCCAATAACTGTGATATTTTTTGCTCCGAGAGAAGAAATACTTTCACTAACTGATGATGTAGTTCCTTCACCCAAAGCAGCAATGGAAACAACTGAGGTTATTCCTATTATTATTCCAAGCATCGATAAAAATGTTCTGAGTTTGCTATTGAAGAGAGATCTTAATGCTTCACTTATTATTTCCATTTTTCTTCTCCTCAGCAGATTCAATTTTTCCATCTCTAATATGAACAATTTTCGTCCCAAGATGAACCATCTCAGTATCATGAGTAACAATTACTATAGTTTTACCCATTTTATTCAATTTTAAGAATAATGCTTCAATATCCTTTCCGCTTTTAGTATCAAGGTTTCCAGTTGGTTCATCAGCAAGTATAAAGGAGGGGTCATTTGATAAAGCTCTTGCTATAGCGACTCTTTGCTGCTGCCCACCTGATAACTGAGATGGTTTATGTTTAACCCTGTCACTTAATCCAACCAATTCTAGGAGCTCTAATGCTTTTCTCCTTCTTTCATTTCTATTTACATGAGAATAAATCATGGGAAGTTCAACGTTTTCCAATGCAGATAGTTTTGGTAGAAGGTTATATCTTTGAAAAACGAATCCTATTTTTTTATTTCTGATTTTGAAAAGCTTATTTATTTGATAATTTGATACGTCTACACCATCAATATCTATTCTTCCCTTAGATGATTTATCAAGACATCCTAATATATGTAATAAAGTAGATTTACCGCTTCCAGAAGGTCCGATTATTATTACTACCTCGCCCTCATTAACTGAAAAGGTTACTCCTTTCAGGGCATCAACTTTAACTTCTCCCATATTATAAGTTTTCCATATTTTTTCAAGATGCATTACAGCTTCCATTTTTTCCTCCATTACATAAGAAGATTATTTACCAGTAAATCTTTTAAGTGGATTTTTCATATTGTTTTCATCATTTAAACGAAGGATTTCCTCTTCATCTGGTTGAATTACTAAAATATCTCCGGGTTGAATTCCTGAAAGTATTTGTATTAAATCTTCTGACCTATCACCGGTTTTTACATATACTTTTTCATATTCTTCTTCAGTACTTTCTTTATTTTGGATCAAGACATAAGTACCTTCTTTGTCTGAATAAACAGCGTTTACAGGAACTGTATTACCTCCATTAAATTCTTTGACAAGTAATTCAACATCACAACTTACTCCAGAAATAATACCGTTATAATAGGGATTTTCATCTAATTCAATTTTAATCGGAACAATTACAACTCCACCAGATGATATTGCTACAGGACTTATATAGGAAACTTTTCCTGAAATCGAAATCTGATAATTTGGAAAGGAGACTATAGCATTCATTCCTTCATTAATTTTATTCATGTCAATTTCATCAATAACTCCAGAAACATATACATTTTCATAATCTACAATTGAAACAGCAGCATTTTCATTTGATATCATTTCGCCCTCATTAACGTTTACAGAACTTATGATACCGTTAATGGGAGATCTTATTATTGTATAATCTAAATTTTTCTCTGCAAGTTGAAGCTGTAATTCTTTCAATTTTCTCTCATTTGGACTTAAATCCCAGGAAATCTCATAATCATTTAGCGCAGTCAAATAATTTATCTGATAATTTGTATTGTCTAAAATTGCTATGGTTGAATTCTCTGTTACATAATCTCCTTCTTCTACAAACAACTCCAAAATATCAGCGGATACCTTTGAGATGACCTGTCTTGTTTCAACTTCAAGAGTGCCGATGATATCAATATACTCATTGGAGACTTCATCTTCAACGGTATATATTAAATAAATTTCTTCTAATTCTTTTTCAGAAGCATTTTTATCTATAACTGAAGATAATGGGTCTTTAATATTTTTTGAATTAATTTCTTTAGAAATATCCTTGGAATATTTATCTGCTGGGTCTTCTTTGTAGTTTAAAGCTGCCAATAAATTCTCAGGGTCATCACCTATTTTTTCTTTAATCGCATTGAAGGTTTCTTCTGTAATCTTATCTGATATCAGTCCTCTTTCTCTAAGAGATTCATAGCTGTAGTTATTTTTAGGAGTTCTAAAGAAAAATCTATTTATAAGAAAAGCTGTTACAACGCAAATTAAAACAACACAGACAATAATTATTGCCCTTCTGGTAGATTTGTTTTTTTCTTTTTTATGCATAATTAATCATCCCTTTTATAAATCCAAATTAATGACATTTTCAATATTTAGAATAATATTTGTATATTGCAGCAGATCAAACATCTCTAAAAAATAATTTTCCTTTTCTTTTTGGAGAGTCAAGAGGTTCATATTATAATTGATCTGTTCTTTTTCAAAATCTATTTGACTCAAAAAACCCGAATCAAATAGGGTATTGGTTTTTTCATAGTTAATCTGAGATTCTTCCATAGATATTTCAGCTATCTGTACAGATATTTCAGTCGATTCAATATCTATCAGATCACTTCTATAAGATATATATAAGTTGTTTTTCAGTTCTTCGTATTTTAATTTTTCATAATTTGATTTTCTGTTTTCAACTTCTTGTTTAATGTCTTTATTAAAAATATCAAATGAAAATTGAAAACCTATATTCCAGGAAAAATCTTTAAAATCATCAATTCCAAACAACACACTGAAGTCAGGTAAATATGGCTCATACCAGAATCTATTTATTAATAGTTCAGCATTTTTTCTTAAATCCTGAGCGATTAAATCTAACCGGCTCTCGTAGTTTATTTCCTTTTGTAAATTAATTATTTCTTCAAGAAAACTTAAAGCTTCCTGATATAAATCATCAAAATAATTTTCTAATTGAAGATTTAATATGTTTTTTTCATAATTTAAAATTTGAATTCTTGTTTCAAGTATTTGATTTGTTATTGTGGTCATTTCTTCTTCATCAACTTCTGATTCCTTTTCATTTATTAGCAGATTCAAGTATTCTTCAGATAATAGTTTTTCTCTATAGTAAAAATGATAGTTAACAATGTCTTCCAATAATTCTTTTAAAAGGGCAAATTTTTTAGTATTAAGGGAATGAAGTGCATCTAAATATGAGGCTTCTATCAAATAGTCCTCTGCAGCATTATCCTCGAACAAATCATTCAAAGATAATAGAAGATTTATATTGTCTGCTTCAATGATATTTTCTGTTCCCATGTTTATAACAAAGGGGAAATTTATCCCCAATGTGATACCATTTATTTCAAAAAAATTAACGTTAAATTCGAATCCATTAATATATGTCTGTGAACCATTAGAAGTTGAATAATTTGAAGAAAAGGAAACATTTGGGATATAAAATTGATTGTTTTTTGAAAGATTATTATTTTCTTGATTGAAATTTTCCAGAACGTTTTCATATTGACTATTTTTGCTCAGTCTTTCGATGAAAGCATCCTTTAAAGGTGTACTGAATCCAATCATTACAAATAATTCCAATGTAAATATAAGAATAATTTTTTTCAAAATATATTTCCTCCAAATTACCTCTAAATTTTGCTATAAATCAAAAATCTAGTTGCTAAATATTAGAGAATCTATTTCTTCACCAATAGATATAAGATAATTTAATAAAGCGTTATAATAATTTTGTAGAGCTAAATAATAATTCTTTTCATAGTTTAGCATAGAGACATAACTTGCTCTGAAACTCGAGTCTGAAAGCAATCCTTTTTCATATCTAATACTAATATCTTCAAATTCTTCAGCAGATATATCCAATCTTTCCTTGCTTATATTAATTTCAGTATATTTATCATTCAGATCAATAATTGCATCATTATTAGCTTTGTTTGAAGTTTCCAAAGCATTAGAGTAATTAAGTTCATCCTGTCTTACTTGTATTTCTTTATCTTTTAAATCATATTGCGAAGAAAGGCTTGACATATTTTCTAAATCATATTTTGATAAGTGTAGTGTTAAGTCGGAAATTTTTAAAGAATAATCATTTTCAACGTATTCAGAATCCTCTACAAAATAATTTTCTGGATTTAATATTTCTATTTGAATAGCATTATTCTCCATTGAAGTTAATTCTGAGAAAGTATCTATGTATTCATTGTAATTTCTTAATGAAACATTGTAACTAATGAAGTTTTCATCTAGAGATAATTTTGATTGCTTTAGAGCATTATCTGAAACAATATTTTTTTCATTCAAATCAATATTATTTTGATATGTTTCAGAAGCATCAGCTAAATTCATCTCAGCAATTTTTAGATTTATATCACCCGAATAAACATTGAATAAATCAGCAAGTATTCCTTGATAAAGAGATATTAAACTACTTTTTTCCTGATGCATGTTTGAATAATAAGTATAATCAGCATTTAATAAATCTCTTTCTGTATTAGCTTCAATAATGTTTTTATCGTAATCCATAACATATTTTTCTCGATTTAGTAAAATTAGCTCATAATCTGTGTTGTTTGTTATAGAATCCTTTAGAAATTCATTTAATGTAGCTGAAAACCCCGAAAATACAATCATAAAAAATAAAGTTAATAGAATAATTTTTTTCATAATTTCCCTCCATATTTTATATATAAAAAATTTTTGGATAAACAAAATATATTAATTCTTATACGTTATGTTATTTATATAATAAAGAAAAAGTATTTTTATTTTGTATAAATAATATGGCAGATTTTTGGCAAAATATTTTGAATAATATATTTATTACTGAAGAAGAAATTATAAATTTTTTCAATATTTTTCATTTTAATTAGTTAAAAGCGTTCTGATTGAAATGAAAACAATAAGTAAGCAGGAAATTATAATCAATATATATGGATGTTTTCCCTTGTATTTATATCCAA
>CAZGZM010000103.1:0-8037 GCA_964529955.1 uncultured Thermotogaceae bacterium | reverse complement strand
ATTTTGCAATGGTTTGCATCCATGCAGGAAGAACATCTATTTCATAGTAAACTCCGGAGAACATTAGTAAAAGGGCTTGAAATATATGAACAACTTGAACACCTTTCTCAGGTGATATCAAAGGTAATATAGCTGCAACTACTCCCAATCCGATAAAGGAAAAACTAGCAACTAATAGTATTCCTGCAGCTGAAAGAAAATTTGCACCCTGCAAGTTTAGGTCAAAGAAAAAAGATACAATTACAAGTATTATAGCGCTTCTTAATAAACCATAGAGTATTGCATAACCACAGGTGCTTAATAGATGCGTAGCTCTTTTTACAGGAGCCATAAATGTATATTCTATTGTTTCCTCCCATCTTTCCCACGCAACTGTTTCAGCTACTATTTCAAATAATATTGAAAGATATCCCCATAGAATGGAACCAAGTAGCATATATAAAATGAGATAGTTCGTATCTACTACAGCTCCCGAGAACGCTTCTACTCCCTTTCCAATAAAACCCATCGTAATGGAATTTGCAATTGTATAGAGGAAGAAAACCAATTCCCATTTCCAGTATCTTTTAGTGAGATTGAAATTTCTTTCTATAAAAGCCAGGGAAGCTCTAAACTCCCTGGTCAATGATTTAACGCTCATGCCGATTTGACCTCCTCTGATTTATCGTCGTATTCAGCATCTTCGAATGATAATCCTGTAAATTCAATAAATACATCTTCAAATGTCGGATTAGGTATTCTGTTGGATATTTTCCTCTTAAGATCTTGAGGATAACCTGATACTATTATTCTACCGTTATGGATTATCGAAACTCTATCACATAACTTTTCAGCTTCTTCCATATCGTGTGTAGTAAGTAGTATAGTCGCTTTGCTTCTAGCCCTCAAATCCAGTATTAACTTCTGAACATCCTTCTTTGCCCTTGGATCCAATCCAGTTGTCGGCTCATCGAGTAACAGAATCTTTGGATCGGTCATAAATGCTCGTGCAATTGCTACTTTTTGCTGCATTCCTCTTGAAAAATCTTCCAGAGGATCCTTCAATCTTTTTCTATCCAATCCAACTTTATCTATAAGACTTTCTATTTTTTTTGTAGCTTCTCTTTTACTCATTCCATGAATCCCAGCAGAATAATAAAGATTTTCGTATGCTGATAATTTTCTAAAAAAACTGGCTTCAACTGAAACTCTGTTCATTATCTCCTGAATAAATTTTTGATCTTTCTCAACATTTCTACCAAAAATTTCTATTTTCCCCTGATCTGGAAAAAGAAGAGTAGAAGCTATTCTAATAAAGGTAGACTTACCCGAACCATTGGGTCCTAATAATCCGAATATTTCTCCTTCAAAAATATCCATATCTATTCCTTTAAGTGCTGTAATTATTTTTTTGCTTTTCTTAAACTTCTTTACTATATGCTCGGCATGAATCGCAATTGCCATGTCTATCACCTCCCAAATGCTTTAGGTATAAACTAAAATTTAACTTTCTGTTCCCTGTAGGGAATGGAATCTGAGGTTATTATTGATTCTGCAGTACATAAACCAGAACACTCTCCCCTTTTCTCCCAAATGATGTTTCTAAAACTTCTCTTCTTTGCAGACAGCATACTTTCACCCCCCAAGGATCTGTTTCAGTTAATCTCCTATAACTTGATATTCTGTATGTTATATGAAAGAAAATCTGAAACGATATCTGCTTTTGCTTCTCTTAAACCATAATGCTTGTAGTCTCTTCTACCTCTATTTTTTTCTTTTAAAATCATATTAATCCTCCTATATTTAATCGGTTATAAATCTATTTTTTGAATTTCATAAGGTAAAAAATCAGAAACCATGATTGAATTACATTCATTTATATTTCTTTTACCTTTTAAATTTTTTATTTGATTTTTTTTGAAAAACTTATTATCTTTAATAAACATATTATTACCTCCCCTCAGGCAATAACTTCCTTATAAATCTATCCTCTGGATATGGTAAGGAAGAAAATCTGATACTATTATTGCCTTTACTTCTCTTAACTGTGAATTATTTCCTCTCATCCCTTTTCTTTCATCAATAAACATTTTTTTTCTTTTAAACATTTTTACCTCCCCTTACCGTTGATTCTCTATAATCTAATCTTATTCATATGAAAATGAAGAGAATCCAATTCGATAACTTTCTTTTCCTTTTCTCCAGTCCTTATATCCGCACATTTTTCTCCAACTTTTTCTACAATAATTATCATACTTTCTTACCTCCAAAAAAAAAACGACCGTGGTCTAAGCCACGGTCGCCATGTATATAATAAGAGATTTCTCTCAGATCATCACCATACGTTTACACAAAATGCGACGTGGCACACTTATCCCAGATACATTTCTAACTTTTACCATTGCTCTGTAACTAAAAATCATCTGCCGCACCTCGCTTTCATAAAATTTCAAAAGTATTATATCACTTTTTTTAAAAAAATCAATAGTGACTCAGGTCATTTTTTTTATTTTTTTTATATTACTTTTAATTGTATTTTTTTATATATTATTAAATATAAAAAGATATATTAAAAACAATGTATAAGAAAAATTAATTTCAGATAAAAACAGAGAATCTATGAGCTGTTATGAATCAAACTTATCTGAGTTGAGTTTTTTTAATCTAATTTGGTATATTTATCTTTTATTATCTAATATAACTAAATATAGGGTTTGATAATTAGTAAGGAATAGTAATAAAATTAGCTAATACTATATAGGAGGGGTTATATGAAATCTTTAAAAGTTTTATTTCTTTTTGTTGCTATTTTAATTGTTTTTAACACTTTTGTTTTGGCCGGGGTAACAGGAGATGCGCCAATCAAGGGAGAAACTCCATTTTTACTTACTAATGCTGGACAGGGTCCTGGTGGAAAAATGGCTAGATTGCTTATTTTCCAATCAAAGGCATTATTACCAACTGATTTTGATTACAATGCTGAACCACTCAAGGAAGATCCTACAGATTTAACTAAAAAAGATTATGAAATACTTTTTGTTATAATCGGATCTTCTGCAAAGGGATTAGGTGCTTCTGGAATAACAATCGATGATGAAATTGATAGATTGAATCTGATGATTGAAGAAGCAAAAGAATTAGGAATGACTATAATAGCTGCTCAGATTGAAGGAGATGCACGAAGAGGAAAAGCTGGTAGTGCTGATGAAAGATCAATTGATGCAATTATTCCTTTTGCTGATTATATTATCGTTAAAAAAGACGGTGATGCTGACGGCAAATTCACAAATGTAGCAAAGGAAATTGGTGTTCCTATAACATATATAGATGAAACGCTTGATTTTATGCAAGTTATTCAAGCAATGTTTCCAACTGAATAAAAAATATTAATTGGGGGTAAATCAATATGTATTTACATGCGACCATTGTTTTAATCGCAATGATTGCAACCTTTGCAATTAGCAGTTGGAAACTGAAATCCACTGAATTATCAATGGTAATTACTGCAATTGTAGGAGCACTAGTTGGAGGATTTGGATTCCCTGCAAGATTATTAGTTGAGGGAATGTTTACTTTTTTCGATGTAGGTATGACCTTTATAACTGCAGCGATATTCATAAACATATATTCAGCAACTGGTGCAATGGATGCAATAGTTAGAGCGATAGTACAAAATTTCCATTCAAAAAAATGGGTAGTCTTTGTTTTACTTGGATGTATAATGTTAATTCCTGGTGCTTTAACAGGCGCAGGAAGTGTATCGATATTCGTTGTTGGTGGAATGGTATCAACAGTTCTAGGATACATGGGATTGAGTAAGAAAAAAGTTGTCGGCTTTGTTTTTATGTTCGCAGTCTTATCAGCAGCTTGCCCTCCGATAAATCTTTGGGCAATGTTAATGTGTGCTCAGGCAAATATGCCATATGTAGGTTTTGATATACCTTTACTTGCTCCACTCGTTGTAATTTCAATTTTCGTAGTAATCTTCTTCGGATGGGGATCAAAACCTCAGGAAAAAAAGAAAATATTGGATCAGTTACCCGAACCAGCTGAAGGAATGAACTGGATAAGGATCTCGTTGCCTCTTTTAACTTTGGTTGTTTTATTTTTAATGCAGAGATACTTAGCTTTCAATTTACCGGTTATTGGTTTGCCATTGACCTTCATGATATGTGCTTTGATCTCAGTTTTATGCAGTCCAAAGAGAAAGGGAATAAAGAGCTGGTTCTCAACGATTAATGTTACTATGGAACAGGTTTTTCCATTATTGGCAACCGTTATAAGTGTTGGAACACTCGTTAATATAATGACTGCAACTGGAGTTAGAGGATTGATAGCTATAACATTTGTAACACTTCCAGTTGTTCTGATATATGTTACAGCGTTATTATTTTTGCCCTTTGCTCAAGGATCGCTCAGCTATGGAAGTGCCGTTATATTAGGAACTCCTATAATATTTCTATTCAATGCAATAGGAGTAAATGTAACAATAGTAGCTGCAGCTTTGAGTTTCATGTTCCCTTTAGGAGATGCGATGCCTCCTTCGAGAATAGTGGGAAGAGTTGCAATATCTACAGTAGAATACGAAGGAAGCTACATGTCATTTTTAAAAGCAATAATGATACCTGCAGCATTTATGGGCGGCGTAGCATTATTAATGCTAATTTTGGCAAATAAATTCAGCTTCCTAGTGGTTTATTAAAGGGGTGAATGAATATGCTTATAGCTTTAAATGATATTATTCACATATTGTATTTCGTTATGGTAGGATTCTTTGGAATCTTCCTAATAAAACAATTCATTTCAAGAGTTAAAAAACAGGGGATAGTCTATGACATAGTTTATGCATATGTAATTATGGTATTCATATTAAGACTATTCTATATAAAGTGAGGGGATGGTGAAAATGACAAAAAAAGATAAATTAGCTAAATTAATAATCATTGTCCTCGTAGCCGTCTTGGGAATCTTGGCAAGTTACGAATTTTTAGAACTGAGATTTTATAGGGAAGATGTTGTAGTATCAGATTCCTTTACAGAAATGAAAATGCTAAGTGATTGGTCACCATCATTAAAGAATACCGCTATGGATACTCCAGTTTATATTTTTGATTCAGGAGTACCTGGTGGTAGTGTATTGGTTTGTGGAGGTATCCACCCCTATGAACCGGCTACAACTCTTGCAGCCTATGTAATGATGAATAACATTGAAGTTGAAAAGGGCAAGGTCTTTATAATTCCAAGAACTAGTATGAGCGCTGCTACCACAGGAATGCTGGGAAACGCATATCCGAAATTCTTCACTATAGAGACCGAATGGGGAGAAAAACAAATAAGAATTGGAGACAGAGCAACTAATCCTCTTCATCAATGGCCAGACCCATTCGTATATGTTAATTATCCATCTGGACAAAATCTTGCTTATCAGGATATAAGAAATATGAATAGGACATTTCCGGGAAAGGAAGATGGTTCTTTAACAGAAAGAGCTGCCTTTGCAATGATGGAATTAACTAGGCAAGAAGATATAAGTTTATATATTGATATGCATGAAGCTTCACTTATGTATCCAGTTGTTTCCACTTATGTTGCTCATCAGGATGCTCTTGATATTGCACTGATGGCTTCAATGGTATTGAGTGCAAGTGAATTTCCAATGAAATGTGAAGTATCACCAAAAAATCTCCATGGTTTGACACATAGAGAGGTTGGAGATTTCTCTGATGCCTATACAGTTCTTATGGAAACACCAGAACCTTTTATTGAAAGAGTTGCTGGTAGAATGACTGAAGAACTCATGACTGAGGGAATTGATGAATTCGTTCAAACTGCAGCAGAGAATGATCTAATATATTGTAATTACGATATAAACGAAGGAATAACAATGCCAGGTGGCTATGTGGTAAAGGGAGCTCCAATGGATTACAGAGTTGGAAGACATCTATCCAGCATTAGGGAAGTAATCACTTGGATGGGTCAGTTCGACCCCCCAAAAGAGGTTATTGTTACTTTCCCGGGATTTATAGACGTAATGGATAATGGAAGCGGATATTACTTATCCGATCCATCGGAAGCAGATGAATCAATGGTATTCAAAAACTAATTTTATCTTAAACAAGGAGGGGTTTTAATGAAAAAGCTAGTAGTTTTGCTTTTTGTTACACTCGTAGCATTATCAGCATTTGCATGTACAATCGTTGCAGCTGGTAAGGACGCAATGGCAGATGGATCAACAGTTATTACTCATAACGATGATTCAACAACAGCAGATTTCAGACTTTGGACAATTCCAGCAAGAGACTGGGAAGAGGGCGCAACAAGAGATATCGTTGTAGATGCTCATAATTACAACGATTTTGGAAATTTCCCTGATTCAATTGTTTATGAAAAGGGAACTGTTATGGCTCAAATTCCTCAGGTTCCTCACACATACTCATATTTTCATTCAAGATATTCTTTCATGAATGAAATGGGTGTAGCGATGGGAGAATCAACTTTCAGTATCGACAGAAGTACTGATTACGGGCAGGAAGTATACGAAACAATGATCCAAAACAGTTGGGGAATTGTTGATTGCTGGTGTGCTCAGGATATCGCATTAGAAAGAGCTTCAACAGCAAGAGAAGCCGTTCAAATCATGGGTGATTTGATTGAAGAACTCGGCTGGTATGGATACGGAGAAACAATTAACGTTTGTGACGGAACTGAAGTATGGGTTGTAGAATTCTATGGAAACGATGTTTGGCTTGCTGTAAGAATTCCTGATGATCATTTCTTTGTAGCTGCTAACAGAGCAAGAATTTGCGAATACGATCCTGAAGATTCAGAAAATTACATGGCATCACCAAACATAATAAGTTTTGCTGTAGAAAAGGGCTGGTATGATCCAAATAGCGGAGAAGCTTTTGAAGCTGCAAAAATTTATGCTCCAAACGATAACATTTATGCAACAAGAAGAACATGGAGAGCATATGACTTAGTAGCTCCATCATTAGAATTATCTCCACAAGCATTAAGATTCCCATTATCAGTTAAACCAGAAGAAAAATTGACTGTTAATGATATCTTTGTTATTAAAGGTGATTACTATCAGGGAACAGATTATGACCTGACAGTAGGACCAGCAGCTGGACCATGGGGAGATCCTATAAGATATGCTAACAGAGGAGCAGGAACATGGGAAAGAAGCATTAACATGCACAGAACATGTTATGTTCACATAGCTAACGTAAAAGAATGGCTTCCAGATGGAGTAAAGGCATTAAGCTGGTTCGGATACGGCGCTCCAGATACTTCTTACATAGTTCCATTATGGCCAGTAGTTCATGAAAATGGACAGACAATACCTGATTTCTATGAAACAGGTTCAAGATTCGAAGAATACAGAACAGATTCAGGCTGGTGGGTAAATACATACGTACAACAAATGACTGAATTGAGATATGTTGAAGCTATTGAAGATGTAAGAGCATTCAGAGATCCTAAAGAAGAAATGCTTTATACAGTAACTCCATTAGTTCAAGAAAAAGCAGCAGAAATTTATGAAACTGATCCTCAAGCTGCTATTAACTTAATTAATGAATTTGCATACCAGAACGCATTAGCATTCCATGAAGAATGGATTGATTTAGGTAACTGGTTACTTGGAAACTATGCAATGGGTTACAGAAACTTCAGTACAACTGGATTCCCTGAATGGTGGAACGAATTCATCGGATACGGATACCCAGAAAGATAATTTTTTTAAAGGGGTCGCAGAAGCGACCCTTTTTTTTCTTGTAAATTTTCGTATAAATTAGATATAGCGAGCATTAATAAAGAAAATCCTTCTTAACAGTTTCTTTCATAATATATAGACAATACTCCGACTTTATGAAAAAAATTAAAATTATATAGTTAATTTAGATGATGTTTACTTATTAACAGGTAGAATTTTTCTTTCGAGGTGAAAAAAGAATGGCAACCATATCAAAATTTCCATGGTGTGATATTAAAACTGAGAATAAAGTATTCTCAAGATTTAGGGCAATAATTGAAACTCCATTTTACAGAAATAAT
>CAZGZM010000102.1:6136-8088 GCA_964529955.1 uncultured Thermotogaceae bacterium | reverse complement strand
AATACATGGGGAGATTTTTTAGATACTCCAGAGTCCTGGAATGAAAAAGCATATAATGGATTCTACAGCGATCCTAATTTTGGATTGCAGAAAGGCTGGTATGAATCACCGGATAAATGGAAAACCTTTAATGAATTTTTCTCAAGATATTTAAAAAATCCTGAACAGAGACCGATTGCTTTTCCAAAAAACGATTCTGTAGTTGTTTCTCCTGCTGATTCTGTTCCACAGGGAGTATGGAGAATTGATAACGAATCAAATATTGAAGTAAATGAAGGATTGAATATCAAGAATTCTGTTTTCTTCAATGTGAATGAATTACTCAGTGAAGATAGTGAATACAAAGATGCTTTTACTAATGGTGTTTTAACTCACACCTTCTTAAATGTTTTTGATTATCACAGATATCATTTTGCAGTCGGAGGATTAATTAAAGAAGTAAAAATTATCCAGGAAAATGTCGCTTTGGAAGCATCCTGGGATCCTGATAAAAAGATTTACATACCAATTGATTCAACAGGGTGGCAGTTTACTCAAACAAGAGGTTATGTTGTTATGGAAACTAAAGATTATGGACTTGTTGTTCTCATGCCAATGGGAATGGCTCAGGTTTCTTCAGTAAATTTTGAAGAAGATGTTAAAGTTGGATCAGTTCATAAAAAGGGAGATATGCTCGGGACTTTTCTTTTTGGAGGATCAGATTTTATAATGCTTTTCCAGGATAAAGCTGGATTTGAAATTACTGCTCCAATTGAACTCAAAATCCATAAGAATCCCCAATCAGACCATGGCGAAATAGTGACTTATTTCAATCATTTATTAATGGGTCAAGAATATGGGATAATGAGAGGAGAAAAGTAAATTAATAATTTTTTAGAATGAAATTTTAAAAGAAGGAGTTATAAATGAAGGCTTTTGTATTCAAAAAATATGGTCGGCCTGATGTTCTAAAACTTACAGATGTTCCAAAGCCTGCTCCAATGGAGAATGAAGTTTTAATTAAAATTCATGCAACCACTGTTACTGCTGGTGATTGGAGAATGAGAAAAGCTGATCCCTTTGTTATAAGAATTTATAACGGTATATTTAAGCCTAAAAAAGTAAATATTTTAGGTTTTGAAATTTCCGGAATCATTGAAGAAATTGGTAAAAAAGTAGATAAATTTTCAATTGGAGATAAAGTTTTCGCTTCATGTGGAATGAAATTCGGGGGTTATTCAGAATACAAATGTTTATCTCAAATAGGCCCTATTGCTATAATTCCAAAAAACCTTAACTTTGTTGAAGCAGCAGCTGTACCAGTTGGTGCTTGTACAGCTGTTCGCTTCTTAAGAAAAGCTGAAATAAAAAAAGAAAATAAAATTTTAATTTATGGTGCTTCGGGAAGTGTTGGAACTTATTCTGTTCAATTAGCAAAATATTATGGGGCAAACGTAACGGGTATATGCAGTACAACAAATATTGATATGGTTAAGTCTCTTGGAGCAGATAAAGTAATTGATTATACAAAGAAAAATTTATCAAATATAGATGAAAAATATGATGTTGTATTTGATGCGGTTGGAAAGGCTTCAAAATCTAAGTGTAAAAAACTTCTTAAACCAGGAGGAATTTATTTTAGTGTAATGGATTCATCTAAAAGTAAAGTTGGAGATTTAGAGTTCGTAAAGAAAATCATTGAAAAGGAAAAACTCAAGCCTGTTATCGATAAAATATATAAATTTGATGAAATACCAATTGCCCATAAATATGTTGAAAAATTTCACAAAAAGGGTAATGTTGTAATTAAAATAATTGACTCATAAATAATTGGAAGTAGATTTATGAAATAAGAATTCAATTATTAATTTACAAAAAAAATTTTAAAAGGAGTATTGTTAATGACTGCAAATAATATCTATGTGAAAAAATCAAAAAATCGTTAATATTGTCCAAAGGATTAGATTGTGCAG
>CAZGZM010000102.1:5311-6126 GCA_964529955.1 uncultured Thermotogaceae bacterium | reverse complement strand
TTCACAAAAAGGGTAATGTTGTTATCCGATTAATAAACACATCTTATTAAAAAAGGTTAATTTTATGATGAATAAAGATATTTACAACAATAAATCAAAAAATTATATTTATTCTCCATTTAATTTAAAATTGGAACCAATAAAAAGACTATTATTAATTGAATTCAGTAAGGATAAGGATAAAACATATTATTGTTTTGAGATTCAGTATTTCGATGATTCTATAAATGGAAAGGGTATAAGAGTAATAGGATATAGAAATGACAAATTTATCGATGTTTTTCAGCAGCCTGGCTTATTAAAGAAGAATGGATTTGATCAAGCTGCTAATGGATTGGCCAATCTTTTTGTTCTACCAATGGAAGAAGCTAAATTTGAAATAAATAATTATGGAGTTGATGTATATTTTAAAGCATATGATATCGAAAATCGTTCAATCAAATTAAAGATTAAAGAAAATTCAAACAAGAAAACTAATCCATTTAATATACTGGCTCCTTTAGGTGAAGATACAACAAATCCTTTTTCTCTACCTGTATATTTTATGAATGATTTTTACCTGGTAAGAAAGAAAAAAACAGAAATACTAATTGAAATAAACGGAAAGGAGCATACACCAGATCCATTTCAGATTCCACTGGATTTCTCAAGTTTTTATTTTTCTAGATATTCTTCTGATCCTTTTTTTGTTCACTTTAATAATTCCTTTAATGGGTCTTTAAAACCATTGCATATAAATGGCCAAAGTGATATTCAAATAAATAATATTATTTATAAAATTGAAAATAATAAAGGGAATTATGAAATAAAAGAAA
>CAZGZM010000102.1:0-5301 GCA_964529955.1 uncultured Thermotogaceae bacterium | reverse complement strand
TCCAACACGGGTGTTTTATCGTAACCAACCGTTAGGTTTTGTATTTTTATTAATTTGTCTTCTTGTTGATTTAAATAATAATGGGAATTATGAAATAAAAGAAATTTCAATAAAGGATACAAATCATAAAACAAAAGTTGAATTTAAACCATCTTTTCCTGATATATTATCTATTTTTGATGAATCAAATTTTGAAGGAATGTTTAGTATTTCATCAAACGATTTCTCAGGAAATATAAATGGGATATATAAAATTTGGAAAAAAGAAAATGAGATAAAAATCAGTGTAATTCCAGATAAAGGATGGATTCCAAATGAAAAGAGATTATCAATAAAATTTATGTACAAGTTTGCAAAGGTTTTTACAGATTGGCCAAAATCATACTTTTGGGAAGCAAATTTAAAAATAAGTAAAAGTGATGTACATATGGAATCTTTCTGGAAGAGAAAAAAAAAGAAGCTCTGGAATAATTAACCAGAGCCATTTTAGTTTTATATCTATAAATTATTTATAAAATCTATAATTCTTCTGATTCCTTTCTTCAATTCTTCCATGCTAGTAGCATATGATAATCTCAAGTATCCTTCTGCGAAAAAAGCACTCCCAGGGGTGAGTCCGACTTTTCCCTTTTCCAGAAGTGCAATTGCAAAATCATAGGAATTCTTCAATTCTGAGTTGAAATATTTACTAACATCAATGAAAAAATAAAAAGCTCCTTTAGGATAAAAATAATCAATGTTTGCTTCATCAAGTTGTTTGCTGACATATTCTCTTCTTTCTTTAAAGGCTTCTATCATGTAAAGTGGATTTATATCTAGTGCTTTAATTCCAGCATATTGTGTTGGTGTATTGATGTTTGAGCATAAATGACTCTGAATTTTTGTAGTTTGTTTTATTAAATCTTGTGGTCCTGCCATATAGCCAATTCTCCAACCAGTCATTGAGTGAGATTTTGAAAATGCATTTATGACAATAGTATAAGGTTTCATTCCTTCAAATGAGCCTATGGAAACATGTTTAATATCAAATGCCAGTTTTTCATAAACTTCATCAGAAATAACAAATATTTTATTCTTCTTGATTACTTCTGACAATTCCTTTAAAAATTCTTCAGGATAAATACTTCCGGTTGGATTATTTGGAGAATTTATTATAATTGCTTTGGTTTTTTCGTTTATTGCTTGTTCAATATCCTTTATAAGAGGAACAAAATCGTTTTCTTTTTTTGAATGTACAATTGTTACCTTACCACCACAAAGAAGAATTTGAGCTTCATAACTCACCCATGCGGGAGCAATAATAATCACTTCGTCTCTTTCATTTAGAATAGTCTTTAATGTGTTGTATAAAGCCTGTTTACCTCCGTTTGTAACAATGATTTCAGATGGAGAATAATCTAAATTATTATCTTTTTTTAACTTTTGAGCTATTTTTTCTCTTAATTCGAATATTCCTGTTGATTTAGTATATTTAGTTTTTCCAGATTTCATTGCTTCATAAGCTGCTTCGATTATAGGCTCGGGTGTTGCAAAATCAGGCTCACCTGCTGTCATTTTGGTAACATCTTGACCCTGTTTGATCATTTCCAATGCTTTATTGTTAAAAACAAGGGTTTGAGAAGGTTCAATTGAAAGTACTTCCTTTGATAACTCCATATCCACTCTCCTTTAAAAATAATCTTTCTAAAAATAAAAATGTCTGAATCCTCATTCACACTTTTCTTTATATTAATATTAACACCAAAAGATAATCAAGGCCATTATATTTATAAATTAAGTAAAAATAAGAGATTAAGATAAGGAATAACGATATTACTTAACAAAACGTACTATAAAAGAATTGAAAAATTATCTGATAATAAAAGTTTGAATCTTTTTAAATTGAAAAAAAAAGCATTTACTAAATTGAGAAATATATATTAAAAAAATCGATCACTGAACATATATAAAAGATCATAATGATAAAATTGTAATGAAGGAAAGCGAAAAGTCCTCTTTATTAAGGGGGATTTATGGTAAAACGAATTTTTTTATATTCTTTTTTAAGCTTACTAATTATATTGGTATTTTCTTCTTGTTCAACGGGAAAAAAGAAATTAGTACTTCCTGAAATTGATGAAATGCTCACACGCAATGATACTTTAACTTGGGAAGATACAAATCCTGATGATGACACTTATTATGAAGTATGGATAGGTACTGATCCAAAAAATATGATCTGTTATACAACAACTTGTAGAAATAAATACAATTTTTTTTTAAAAAACAATAGAGAGTATTTCTGGAAAATAATTAAAGTTGTTGAAGATGGCAATCGAATTGAGAGCCAAATAAAAAGTTTTCATACTTTGACAAACTTACCACCAATAGTTGAAAAAATTGAAGGCCCTTCAGGAATTACTGGTGACAATGTTATTTTTTTCTCTTGGAAAGGATCTGACCAAGATGGGTATGTAGATCATTTTGAATTTAGATTGAACAATTTGGAATGGAAAGAAACAAATAATTCTCAATATACCTGGAATGATTTTTCTAAAGGAGAAAACTGTTTTGAAGTAAAGGCAGTAGATAATGATTTCGATTATTCGGAAAGTGTTATTTGGAAGTTTGAATCCATTAACAACGAAATAGAAATTCTAGATGTTTGCTTTTCCAGCATATATAGATACTTTTCAAATGGAGACGTTTTAATGGAAAGTGATATGAAAATTTATCTAAAGAATTCTTATCAAAGAGATATAATGAAACAAAGATTTAAAACCAACGAAGATATGAGAAAGGAAGATTTTAAAAAAACTCTTAATAATTATGAAAATAAGCTTGGTAGAGAAATAAAAGCAAAAGATTTTAATTGGAGTGTTATTTTAGAAAACGATAATACTATAATAGTCAAGGAAGTAACATTAATATCAGGATTTACAGGATATGAAGATATGAATTTCAATACTTCCCTTCTAGATACTCATTTGTATTTAGAAAATGAAAACTTTTTAAAAATAATTCTACCAAAGAATTCTAAAATTATATCAATTACTCCTGAACCAACGTCAAAAGTTGATGAGCATACTTTTTTATGGAAAAATACTGGTAAAATTACTTTTCCTGAGATAAAGTATTCATTAGAAAATTGTAAGTAAGGTTAGAATAACTGGATTAGTTTTCATACATAAATTATTTTTAATGAAAATATATAAAATAAAAAGATAAAGATAGTTTTTAACTAATATACAATTTTTAGAAATTTCTTATCAATAACAAATGGTCTAATTTAAGCTATAGAATATACTTCTTTTATGGAATAATAGGATTCACAATAAAGACTAAATCGAATTCATTTAGATATAACCAACAAGGAAACAAATAAGCTATTTTCGTAAATTTTTAAATTATAATTAAAATTTAAATAAAATCATTTCTAAAGTTGTGAGTTCCTTTTTTTGATTTTTTTATGTTTTTATGTTTATACATATTTTGATCTGCCTTGATAATCAGATCATTTATATTAGCGCTTTCTTTATTATAAGTAGAAATTCCATACGAAGCACTTACTCTAAGTCCCTTTTCGATTACTGCTTCTATATTTTCTATTTTTTCAATTACTTTATTAATTATTTTTATAATATCTTCTGTTGAATAATTTAAAAAATAAGCTATAAATTCATCTCCACCAATTCTGGCAAAAAAGATACTTTCATCAATTTTTTGAATTAAAAAATCACCGATTTTCCTTAATACGACATCTCCAAATTCATGACCAAAGTTATCATTGATTAATTTGAATCCATCTAAATCGAAATATACTATATTAATTTTTTCGAAATCTTCAGATTTTATTATTTTATGTATTTTTTCGAAGAAAGCCCTTCTGTTAGGTAGATTTGTAAGTGGATCGTTATAAGAAAAATATTCAAGTTGATGAAGCTGTTTTTTTATTTCTTTTTCAAGAGATAATCTCTTAACCAGCACCTCTATTTGTTGAGCAAATATCTTACCCATTTTTACAACTTCAGAAGTAAATTTTCCAACAGTGAAAGAATCTAGAAAAATATACATTCTTTTATTATTAAATAAAATAGGTATGGATATCACTGCTCTTAAAACTTTCTTTGCAGTATGACTTTCATTTAATCTATCAAATTTTTCGTCTTCTATGATTTTTGAAGTGTCTAGTGATTCTATATTTTCTTTCATTTTGATTGTGTCTGATTCTTCTCCGACAAGTTCTCCTGGTTTAAGGGTAATATTCATCAATATTTTTCTGTCATAATTATCAGTTAAAGCAATAAAATGATATAAACCATCTTCTCTTTTTTCTACAACACTTCCACCATCAATATCGGGAATAGATGCAACTGCGTAGTCCAGAATTTTCTGGTATGAATTTTCATTTAAATCGGAGCTTAAAATATCTTTAATAGTTAAAGATAAATTATTATAAAAATTATTCCAGATACTTTTTTCATTTAAAGCATTTTTTTGTAAGGTGACATCCTTTATGATTATCAATGCTTCCTCTTCCATAATATGAACTATATTTATTTGAAAGAATTCTTTATATCTTCTTATAATAGATGTATGTAATGATATTTTTTTATGTCTTTTTATTGCAAGAGACACAGCATCTTTAATTTTTTCTTTATCATATTTACTAAAGTGCTTATATGCAGTTTTCTGATTTTTATTAATTATTTCTTCTATGTTAGTCTCATTAACAGCATATATTTCATCGGATAATGATTCAACGATTTTTTTTGATTTGTTTTCTGCTTTTAAAATATCATATGTTTCTTTAAATATAGTACAGGTGTAATTTGCATTATTTTCTCCATTTATCATAAATGTTTTAATATGAAAGGGATTTTTTTCGCCTTTTTCATTTTTTAGAAATGCATTAATTTCATCAATTCCTAGTGACTTTAAATCTTCGCATTGATTATCTTTATAATCCTCAGAAAATATTTCATCAATAGAAAAGTCAACAACTTCATCTTTTTTGTATCCAAATATATTTAAAAAAGAATCGTTGGCATCAATGATTTTATTATCAGAATCAGATAGTATAACTCCATCATCTATTGAATTTAATATATTTCTGTAAATCTTTTCTGGATCCATTTGATTCCACCTCAGAATAGAACAAATAGTAATATATATTCTATCATAGAATCATTTGGTTACTTTATTATTCAAAAATGTTTTTTATAATTATTTTAAATAAATTAAATGTATAAATTATATAAAATATAATAACGAATAACAAAAAAAATAGATAACTCTATTATCTTTATTATAAAAAAAGTT